>PLLC01000106.1 GCA_003141195.1 Syntrophaceae bacterium | reverse complement strand
AATTATATGTCGGAGTAGAATTAATCAGCATGATAGAAACACCTTAGTCACCCATTACGGATTTTGTTTCAGTATTTTTTCCGTGAATATTCAGCATTGTATTTGCAGTTCCTTCTGATATTTGTAAATTATAGAGTTCCTCTCGATTTGAAATCCCTGTTGAAAATCGGGAATGCTTTCCGGGACCCAATAGACACAAGGCGAAAGTTCTTCCCACCATTCCTGAAGAGGGTTCGCCTTCATCGGAATCGCCCGATTAGATCATAAATCACGTACGGGGCTTTTCTTCAAAACGGCCACAAGATTGAAAGGAGGTGAGCATATACGGTAAAGGGTTGTGGCGCGGGTAAGCAGATTTCATCCTAACGAATTGGTTCATTCGCAGCAGAAAGGAGAAAATCATATGAGTACCGTAGAGGTAAAACCAAAAAAATACAGTTATGTATTCAGCCCTTACCTGGAACCGGAAGTGAGGGTAAAACCGGGCGATACGGTGATCCTGTACACCGATGACGCCTTCGAGAGCCGGATCACGAAAAAGGAAGATCTCCCCAGCAAAGCCCTCGCCACGGCGAAATTCCTGAACCCGCAGACGGGCCCCATTTACATCGAGGGGGCGGAGCCGGGGGACACACTGGCCGTCAAGATCGTAAGCATCGAACCTACGCGGGATTTTGCGGTGAGTTGCTTTATCAATTACTTCGGCGGCCTTACTTCCACACCATTTACCCGCTTTCTCCAGGACCCGTTGAAGGAAAAAACCTGGATATGGATGCTTAAGGATGGTCCCGATGGGAAATATTTCATCAATGACGAAATTCGGGTAAAAGTTCCTTGGGAACCCTTCGTGGGAACCTGTGCCGTCGCTCCCGATCTGGAGGCCATTTCCTCACTCTCACCGGGACCGTTCGGCGGTAATCAGGATGTCCCCGACGTGCGGCCGGGCAATACGATCCATCTGCCGGTGTTCAACCCGGGCGCCCTCTTCTACACAGGTGATTGCCATGGTCATCAGGGACAGGGCGAGGTTTGCGGGGTTGCCCTGGAAATCACCGCCAAAGTGACCCTCGTCTTCAACGTCATCAAGAAGAAATCGATTGCCTGGCCGCGAATCCTTGCGCCTAATAAGATCATGACGATCGGAAGCGCCAGGCCGATGGAGGATGCCGCACGGATCGCCAATGTGGAGCTTTGTCTGTGGATGGAGGAGGAGTTCGGTTTTACCCGGTGGGAGGCCTATGAACTCCTCACCCAGGTCGGCGGCATGTACGTGGGCAATATGGTGGACACCACTTTTTCGCTGGTGGCGAGCATCGAAAAAAAGTATCTTACTCGCTCATAAACGGGCGCTTCAGGATACTCTGAGGCGTTTTGATACCTTCGTTTGGTGGTGTCTCCGCGCCGCCAAACGAAGGACGAGAAGGAGAAGACTCTATGAATGAAACGAAAGCTCCGAATTTATCGGCGTTGCTGGTGGTGAATTTTCTTTTTCTTGCCTTTGCCTATGCAGGTCTTTCCACCTGGAGCGTGGCCATCCCGAATCTCCAGAAGACCTTCAATCTTTCCGCAACGATGATCCAGTTGGGCGGATCGATGCTGATGCTTGGTTACGGCGTAGGCAGTCTCGTTGAGTCGATCCTCTCAGCCAGGATCGGTCTCAAGAAGACGGGGATTCTGGCGGCCCTGATGCTCCTCGTCCCGCAGTTTCTGATCCCCTATATCCCCTCTTACGGACTGATCCTTTTTCTGCGGTTCATCCAGGGATGGGGGATCGTCTGGTTCATTACGGTCTGCATGGTGACCGGCTGGTTTCCCATTGAAAAGAGGGGGATCGCCGCCGGCGTGATCGGCGGCAGCATCCCCTTTGGGGTCGGTATGGGTGGGATCATCGCAGGCTGGTTGCTTGCGCAAGTGGGCAGCTGGCAGACGAGTTTCATCTATTTCGGCGCCATCGTCATTGTGATTGTGGCGATCTGGCTGGTCGTCGTGAAGGATCCGCCCCAACAGGCGGCACAGGGACCAGCCGCGACGGCAAGACCGACCGTTAGTCCCTACAGTTACGCAGCCGGCTGGCTGGTGGCCTTCGCCCTGTTTTTCAACTTCGTCTCCCTGATCGGTCTCTACACGGTTCTGGGCCCCTATCTGTACCATCTTGGCTATCAGTCGACACAGGTCGGAATGGGGCTGATGGCCTGCGGTCTCATCGGCGCGGTCACCACCCCGTTGTCGGGAATTATCGGCGATACGATCGTCCGAAAGGGTGGTTCGGCAGTGAAAGTCCGGGCGTATATCATGGGTTTCGCCTTCCTGCTTGCGGCCATCACCGCCTTTCTGGTTCCGGCTGTCGCACCGGCCGGGTATTGCGCCATGCTATTCATCGTGATCCTGGCAGGGGCAGGGGTTCCCATGACGAACGCCTCCATCGGAGCGCTTCCGACGGATATGCTGAAAGACCCGATCATCGCCAACAAGCTCTTTGGCATGATGATCCTGATCGGGGCGGCGGTGGGAGGCACGCTGGCCCCCTTTCTGGCCACAGCGGTGGCAACGGCCGCAGGCTGGACCATGGGATTTGCGGTCCTCGGGATTGCAGCGCTTTTTGGGTGCATCCTGAGCTTCATCACGCCGAAATATGAGGTTAAATAACATAAGGCTGCCGTGCCTGTTCCACCAGTCGGGACTCGCGCGGCAGCCCAAAATCGATCCATCCCTCTTGTCGGCGAAGTGTTGTCCATGGATCTCCTGATCCCAATTGACATAAAAACCTTTTAATGTAAACTGCTCACATAGGTAGTCCCGCCGGAGAGGAAAGCGTGGCCCTGATGAATGGGCCACCCCAAATGTCTGTTCCAGCTTGGAGTTCTTCTTATGGGAAAGTGTCCTGGAAGAGTCAATCCACGACCGCTCTCCAATCGGTTGCAGCTGATTCTGAAGCGAAACAATGTAGGATTTGCGAATGTCGCGGCACTCTTTCCGGATGGCCTTTTTGAGTGTGATCTTGACGGTTGTCTAGTCCGTTTCAATTCCGCGGGCCTTGATCTTTTCGGCTATTCGGATAAGGATTTGGAAAGGGGTCTTCGTGTTCCGGATCTCTTTGTTCCCAATGACCGAGAAAAGGTCGAAAAATACTTCCAATCCCTGCTGAACATCCAGCCGCAGCCACCGCACCTCGAGTTGACCGGGTTAACCAGCACCGGAAACCCTTTACCTGTTCTCTTGCACGTCTTACCCCTAACCTCGGAAGGTCGCCCTTTCGGGTTTCGCGGGACGTTTCGCAATATCTACCGGATGAAAACAGCCGAAGAGCTCATCGGCATCATCCAGAACCTCGGTTTTGCCCTTGGACTGACAAGGGATCTCAAAGAAGCCATGGGGCAAGCCCTGAAGTTCGTCTGCCAGATCGAGGGAATCCATGCGGGCTGCGTCTATATTGTCGACCCGCTAACCGGAGGTCTGAAGCTCGGGCTGACGCGGGGATTGCTGTCTTCCTACTCGGAGTCCATGGATTTCCATGATTTCGCCTCGCAGCAGACGCGGCTGGTTATGATCGGCAAACCGATCTATTCCAACCATCCGAAGATCGACATCGCCAGCCCACCCGTGGACATCGGACAGGAAGGTGTCTTGTCCTGTCAGGCCATCATCCCCATGAGTTACAACGGGCAGGTGATTGCCGCCCTGATCCTCTACGCCCGGAAACAAACCACTCTGATCGCCAGCGTCCGTAACACCGTGGAGGCCATCGGCAGCAGGATGGCCTCCATCATCGCGCGGGTTCGGGCCGTCGACGCCTTACGGGAAAGCGAAAGCAAGTATCGACTTCTGCTGGAGACCATGAACGAGGGATTCATGATCGTTGATGAAGAATTGACGCTCATCTATGCCAATCATAAGCTCTGCCAGATGTGGGGTTATCATCTGGACGAAATCATCGGTCTCCCCGTGAGCTTTTTTTTGGATGAGCCCAACAAGAAGATCCTTCTCGATCATCATCGGCGGGCTCAGAACGGAGAAACAACCTCGTACGAAATCACCTGGGCGGGCGGCAACGGGCGGGAGATCCCGACCATCGCCTCCCCGAGGGTCATCTTTGACGATGACTCCCATTTCTGCGGTTACTGCACCGTCCTGACGGATATCACCGAACTGCGGGAGGCATGGAAGACCATCCGGATGCGGGAAGATGATCTGAAGCTTAAATCCCGGAAACTCGACGAGCTGAGCATCGCCATGAAGGTTCTTTTAAAGGAGAGGGATGAGTACCGGGCACAGATCGAAGAAAAGATACTTGCCAATATCAGACACCGTTTCGATCCGCTCCTGGAAAGGATGAAGTTCAGCGGCATGAACCGGCAGCAGGAGATACTGTTCGATCTGCTGGAGTCTTCCGCAAAGGACCTCCTCTCTTCCTTTTCACTGAAGCTCTCCTCGGCATCGCTCGGCTTGTCGTCGATGGAGATTCAGGTGGCCAATCTGCTCAGGGAGGGTCGATCCACGAAGGAGATCGCAAAGATCCTGAATCTGTCCCCACGGACCGTCGACTCTCACCGACTGAGCATCCGGAAGAAAATCGGGATAAGGCACAAAGCGGAGAATCTGAGCGATCATCTTCTTTCCTTGAAATAGGGAGACCTGGCGTGTTCCACAGATGGCGGTTCGGGGCACGGCAGACCTCCCGCCGGACAAGAGGCACGATCGAATTTCATTGGGGGTACGGTTCGTTATGGATCAAAAGGTGGTTGACAGAGGACTTGTCAAGATTGGTTTTATCGAGGATCTCTCCGGTGATCTGTCCATCTACGGGATATCCAAATGGCACGCCGCCCAGCTTGCCGTGAAAGAGATCAACGCCGGATTCAAGCTGGCGGGCGGACACATGGGCTCTCCGGGACTGGGGATACTGGGACAGTATGCCTCGAGGCCTCCCCTGCTGAAAACCAGAGGGGCAGAGCTCCTCTTTATGGATCGCGGGGGTGAAAAAAACAATGTCAAACTACTTTTCGCTGAGGGGGACAAGATCCTCGTCCGTTCCGGGGAGAAGGGCATCCTCGGCAGAGATGTCCAGCTGTTCGCCTTGGATGGTCGATCGGATATTGAGGTCTGGAAACAGATGGCCGACCGCCTGATCTGCCGCGAAAAAGTCGATGCTCTGGTTGCAGGATTCACCAGCGCTTCCCGAGAAGCCATCCGACCCATCGTGGACGAGAACCGTCAGCTCTATTTCTATGCCAACCAGTACGAAGGGGGCGTCGCGGATAAGAACGCCTTCTTCACCGGTGCCGTATGCGAACAGCAGGTCATCCCGGTGGTCGATTACATGGTCAAGGCCTACGGCTCAAGGATTTATATCATCGCGGCCGATTACAATTTCGGACGCCTGACGGCGGCCTGGACGCGGGCCACCGCGCTTCTGGCAGGCGCGGAGATCATCGGCGAGGAGTTCATCCCCCTGGGGGTTTCCTCGTTCGGCGAGGTGGTCAATCGCATCCGACAGGCCAGACCGGATTGGGTGATGACGCTCCTGGTCGGCGCCGCTCAGCAGAACTATTACACCCAGGCGGCGGATGCGGGTCTCCGTTTTCCCATGGCCTCCACCGTGAATATGGCCCAGGGATACGAACATGTCAAGTTCAGGCCCCCGGCCCTGGCAGGTCTGCACAATGCCGTCAACTACATGATGGAAATCGCCACGATACGCAATCGGGCATTTGTCAAACGCTGGTTCAATCTTTTTCCCGAGGATCCCTATATCGGCCAAGAGGCGCAGAACACTTACTTTACGATCCATCTCTACGCCAATGCGGTTCGGCTGGCCGGAACCACGCAGCAGGCCGAAGTGATCCAGGCTCTCGAATCGGGGCTACACATAGAAGCGCCTGAGGGAACCGTTTTCATGGATCCTGCCTCTCACCATGCAGCACACTACATCCGCCTGGCACGTGCCGATGATCAGCACAACATCGCCTTCGTCCAGGAATGGCCTATGATCAATGCTTGGTGGCTCTCACGCCTGGGAGTGAATCTGGTCCGATACCCTGAGTTCAAGCAGTATGTGCCGTCGGACGACCTGTGCTTCACAAGGTTCAAAAAACGATAGCGGAAAAAAAGGCGAACATAGACCCAGCGGATGGATACTTTGTTCCCAGATTGATTGAATTGAATTTATTGAATTGATGAGAACTTACTTTTGCGTAAGTTGAGGATACGGAAAGGAGTCTTGTGTGTCAAATTTATAAGCAATTCCTTTTTCGCGATAAGAGTATATGAAGAAGGGTTTTGTGTGTCAAGAGGATTTTGACAGAGGATTTTGACCACATTTGAAACAGGCGGACACGCACGATCCTTATCTTGATCCGTTCCCATTGCGCAGTCCTCACTTGCGGAGACCGGAGCGGACCTGAAGGCCATAGATCGCTTTGGCGAGGCCGATCCCCGTCTTTTCCGCGACGGCCTCGAGGGCCTCCCCGATCTCGGCATCCCGAACTTCAGGGAAATCAGGCCGTTTTTGAATTCATTTTTCACCTGCGGCGCAGGCATCTCCCCTTCCCGGGTGGACCATTCCGGTCCGGACGCCACGGGGAGCGGCACGCTTCAAGAAAGCAAAGTCGTTCCGAAAAAGATCAGGACAAGACCTGTGATGATCAGTCGTTTGGATGCCACTCTTCGGATGCCTCCTCCTTCCCCATCTCTATCAGACGCCGTTCCGCCTGTCGTTTCTTCCGCATGTACCCGTAAATGAAGATGAGTGCCGCAATGAACCAGAGTGCCGAGACGCTCGTAATGATCGGTATCCAGGAGACGCGGAGCTTCAGATAGACCAGCCACCGTTCCTCCAGGTCGGCGAGAGTCATCCCGGTCCCCCGCCGGAGGGCCCCCTCCAGATCCCCATAACGGGTGTAGTCCCGGATCAGGCGATGGAAGGCCTCCCGACCCACCTTGTTGATCAGGAAGGAGACGAACATGAAACTCTCCGCATAAGCCAGTTCGGCCAGTCCCTCCTCCGCCGGAAACGACAGGGTGAGAACGGGCAGTGGGATCAGCCGGTCCATGAGGGAGGCCCTCGTCAGGACGGAGATCCGGGAAAAGGTCCACTCTCGAGCCTCGTAGATTGCGAGCCCTTCGTTGAGCCAGACCGGAACCCTCACCCCCGCGAGGGCGCGACCCAGGGAGATGTGACTGAACTCATGGGCAAAAACGTCGAGCACATCGATCCGGCTTCCTTTGACGGCCCGCGGCGCGCGAAGGACAATCAGATTCTCCCCGGGATAGGCCACACCGACCGCCCATAGGGGAATCCACGTTCCTTGCGGCTGCGCTTCCCGGAACGCCTCGATGCTGGGACAAATCCGGACCTCCGTCTTTTCCGGAAAATCCACCCCGATGTCGGCGATGACCCTCTCCCGGATTCGGAGGGATTCGCGCGCCAGTTCCGCTGCGAGCCGCTCATCCACCGCGGCGTAGCGGATGACGAAGCGGCCATTCTCCAGCCGGAGCTCCCCGGCGGCGGGGGTTGGTCCTGCCATGAAAGTGAACAGCAGGAAGATGATGATCGCAGGTACGGCTTTTCTCATTTCATGACCAGACGCCTTCATGCGGGTTTTCAACCAACGTACCGAACAGCGGAAGAGAACGATTTCACGCCTGAGTTTTCCCGCCGGCAAGGTGGACAAAAAGCGATTCCCCGGCATTCGAGCATCCCGGGGAAACAGGGCGCTATCCCCCCCCCTCTTTCATGAAAAGTCTATCGGATGGGACGGGTGGTTGCAAGGGGAATTCTTTGGGACCGCCCCGGCCGGGGCGGTCCCAAAGAATATCGGAGAGGATACCCTGCGTCCCTTTCGCCTCCAGCGGAGGAATTTGGCGATGGGAACCGGGGAATGTTTACGGCTTCGGGAAACCTTCGATCGCCTTCAACGCCCGCTGGATCTCCTCGTCGGGAAGTGCGTAGGGGATGAGTTTCCCGGTGAGGTACGCGTCGTAGGACGCCAGATCGACCAACCCATGGCCGCTCCAGTTGAAGAGGATCGTCCTCTCCTTCCCCTCTTCCTTCGCTCGCCGCGCCTCTGCGATGACCGCGGCGATGGCGTGGTTGGTCTCCGGGGCGGGGATAAAGCCCTCGGTCCGCGCCCACTTCACGCCCGCCTCGAAGGTCTCGATCTGGTCATAGGCCTTGGCCTCGATCAGCCCTTCCCGGAGGAGGTGGCTTACGATCGGCGCCATCCCGTGGTAGCGGAGCCCCCCGGCGTGGATCGGCGCGGGCACATAGTCGTGGCCGAGCGTGTACATCGGCAACAGCGGCGTCTTCTTGGCCAGATCGCCGAAATCGTAGGCGAAAGGCCCTCTTGTCATCGTCGGGCAGGAGGTCGGTTCGGCGCCGATGATCCTTATCTGCTTCCCGTGGATCTTGTCCCGGACGAACGGGAGCGCGACGCCGGCAAAATTGCTCCCGCCGCCGGCGCAGCCAATCACCACGTCGGGATAGACCCCGATCTTTTCAAGCTGCTTTTGCGCCTCCAGACCGATGATCGTCTGGTGCAGCAGGACGTGGTTCAGGACGCTGCCCAGCGAATAACGGGAATTCTCCCGGGATACGGCATCCTCCACCGCCTCGCTGATCGCCATCCCGAGGCTCCCCGGGGAATCGGGATGCTCCGCCAGGACTTTCCGCCCCGCCTCGGTCCGGTCGCTGGGGCTCGCGATGCACTCGGCGCCCCAGGTGTTCATCATCATCCGCCGATAAGGCTTCTGATCATAGCTCACCCGGACCATAAAAACCCGGCACTCCAGGTCGAACATCTTGCAGGCCATCGCCAGCGCGCTTCCCCACTGGCCGGCGCCGGTCTCCGTGGAGAGCCGCTTCACGCCGAAGGCTTTGTTGTAGTAGGCTTGCGCGATGGCGGTGTTCGGTTTGTGGGAACCGGCGGGGCTCATTCCCTCGTTCTTGTAATAGATCTTCACCGGGGCGTCTAAGAGCTTCTCGAAATTCACCGCCCGGCAGAGAGGAGAAGGCCTCCAAATCAGATATTTCTCGAGGACCTCGCCGGGGATGTCGATCCACCGCTCCTGGCTCACCTCCTGCTCGATGAGGTTCATCGGGAAGATCGGCGCCAGGTCTTCCGGCCCGACCGGTTTCCCCGTCCCCGGATGGAGGGGGGGGCTCATGGGTTTGGGCAAATCCGCCTGGATGTTGTACCATTGCTTCGGGATTTCCTGATCCGTCAGAACTACCTTGGTCTGTTCCATAATCCGTCTCCTTTTTCATGTAGTCAAAAACTAAAAAAGCCATGGGAACTTCCCATGGCTTCATGCACTTTCATTTCGAAACATGGGAAGGGGTCTCCCTGCCCACGGCTCAATTTACATAGAACTATAGCGGGCAGACTTTTGAGGTCTGCCACCACCAGAACAACGAAATGATTCTTACATCCATCTTCACGGTTTCAACACTCCCTGTTTTTCGGTTTCCATAACACAAGGGAAAAAGGGATGTCAAGCATTTATTCAGCATTTATTCACGGATTGGCGAGGAGGCCGCGTTGCCGTCGGTACCAGAGGTTCGGGAACAGGCGGTAGAGAAGCCTCGAAACGGGTCTGATGTACTCCTTCGTCCGGCGGTCGAACTGCGTCGCCTGGAGGATCTGCTCCCGGATCTCCTCCCGGCTCCGCTCCTCGTTGAAGATCTTGTAGGCGCAATGAAAGATCGGGCTGTACATGTTCCGCTTCTCGAGGAACTTGTGGACATTGAGGATCGTGTTGGGCCCCTCCGGCTTCCCATCGATTTTCTGCAGGACCTTGAGATGAGTCTCCAGCGCATTCCCGGTGAAGAGTTCGTAGAAGAAGCGGCCGTAGCGGTGGTTCTTGCTCGCATCCGAGGAAAGGGTGACATACATGTCCCCCACGCCGGCCTGGCTCTGGAAGGCCTGAAAGCTCCCGCCGAGGATCCGGGAGATCGACCGGACCTCCACCCCGGCGCGCGAAAAAAGAGTCCCCGGGATCGAATCGCCGAGGTCCAGGCGGTCCGCCAACCCCTTGACGTTGGCCACGATGTTCTTCAGGGCGCCACAGGCCTCAACCCCGACGGCGTCGAAATTGTAAAGGGAGGTCAGCTCCCGCCGGTTGGAGCCGAGGAACTCCTTCCGGACGATCCGGCAGATTCTCTTCGCCCCGGCGACGGTCAGACAGACCGGATTCCCCAGCGCGATATCCGTATCGAAGAACGGCCCGCCGATGGAAACCACGTCAAATCGATCCTTAAACCGGAAGTAATTGTTGCGGATGAGCTGGGAAGGGGTGATGAGCTGGCGGGTGATCTCGTCGGCGGTGAGCCCTTTGATCGCCGAGATGAAACAGGTGTTCGTACCCTTCCTCTCCAGGATCGGCCGGGTGTGGTTGAGAATCTCGGGAAGCCGATCCATCGTGACGGAGAGGAAGATAAAATCGTTGTCCTCGATGACCTGCTCCAGGTTGTTCGTTGCATATACTTTTTGCGAGAGGCGCGGAACCTTGTCCATGCCGCCGAGTCGCCGCGCGAGGTCCTCCGTCAGATGCCGGGGGTTCAGGTGCTCCCGGTTGATCGCCTTGCAGACGTCGATGTCGTGGTAATAGACGATCACCCGCTTGTTGTCCCTGCCAAACCGGTAGGCAAAGGCGGTTCCCAGACGGCCCGGACCGATGATGGCGATTCTGCCCGGATCAAGAGACGGATTCCATGGATTCCACAACATGGAGTTCAACTTTCCATCACCTCGCGGGCAATCACGATCCGCTGGACTTCGGAGGTCCCCTCGTAGATCGCGGTGACCCGCGCGTCCCGGTAGAGCCGCTCCACCTTGAACTCCTTCATGTAGCCGTAGCCGCCGTGAATCTGGACGGCACGGTAGGCGGCGCGGTTCGCCATCTCGGAGGCGAAGAGCTTCGCCATCGACGCCTCCCGGGTGAAGGGGAGCCCCTGATCCTTCTTATCGGCGGCGTAGAGGGTGAGCCAGTGGGCCGCCTCGATCTCCGCAGCGGTGTCGGCAATCATCCACTGGATCGCCTGGAAGGAGCCGATGTTCTTCCCGAACTGTTTGCGCGTCTTCGCGTACGCCACGGCCTCGTGGAGGCAGGCCCGGGCGATCCCGAGGGACTGGGAGGCGATCCCGATCCGGCCGCTGTCAAGGGCCACCATCGCGATCTTGAAGCCGATCCCCTCCTTCCCCAGCAGGTTCTCCTTCGGTATCCGACAGTCGTCAAAGAGGAGTTCCACGGTATTGGAGGCGCGCAGTCCCATCTTATCCTCGCTCCGGCCGATCCGGAACCCCGGAGTCCCCTTCGTGAGGAGAAAGGCGGAAAGCGCCCGGTTCGACTTTTCAGATCCCGTCCGGACGATCAGAACGATCACGTCGGCGTAAGAACCGTTGGTGATGAAGATCTTCGAGCCGTTGACCCGGTAGTGGTCGCCGCGGTCCTCCGCGCGCGTCGTCATGCCCCCCGGGTCGGAACCCGCCTCCGGCTCCGTGACGGCAAAGGCCCCGAGCATCTCCCCGCGGGCGAGCGGCATCAGGTAACGCTCTTTCTGCTCCTCGCTTCCGAACTTGAGGATCGGATCGGAGGAGAGGTTCGTCACCGACATCGTCACCGCTGTGGAGGCGCAGGCGTAGGCGATCTCCTGGAGGGCAAGGGAATAGCTGACCGCCCCCGCCCCCGCGCCGCCGTACTCGACGGGGATCATCATCCCCATGAGCCCCAGCCCCCCCATCTTTTGGACGGCCTTCTCCGGGAAGGTCTCTTCCCGGTCCCACTTTCCGGCGAAGGGCTCTAACTCCTTCTTCGCGAAGTCGCGGGCCATCAGCCGGATCATCTCCTGTTCCGTGGTCAGTTGAAAGGACATCGCATCCTCCTTCAGGGCACGTAGACAACGACCAGCAGCTTGGCAGCCTCGGTATCGGGGTTGCTCAACGTGTGATGGAGGGCGGAATTGAAATGGATGCTCTCCCCCCTGGCAAGCCGGGTGACGTTCTCGCCGATCCGGATGGTGATCCTCCCCTTGAGGACGAAGACGAACTCCTCCCCCTCGTGATGGTACTCCACCCCCTTGTGGTCGGTGAGGGCGTCGATCGTGACCAGGTAGCCCCGCAGGCGCTTGTCTGGTCCCGGCTTGCTGAGCGGAATGTAGGCGTAGGAATCGACCCGTTTTTTGTGGCTTTTGGTGCGCCTCTTCGTCGCCTGCGCCTCCTCTTGTGTCTCCAACTCGTCCATGCTCAGTTTCAGGACGCGGCTGAGCTGAAGGACGAGCGACACCGGAGGCACGGTCCGATTCTCTTCGACCCCGGCAAGGATCTCCGGCAGGTACCCCGTTTCCAGGGCGAGGTCCTCGATGCTCATCCCCATCTTCTCCCGGCCGGTCTTCATCCTCTGGCCGAGGGATATCTTCTCAACTTTCTTTCTGGCCATTTGACGCCTCCTTAGATTTCCTTCGCCGGATTGCCAACACAAGCTGACGCCGACGATAGCACCGGCCGCCGAAACGGACCGAAACACGAAAACGCGTCCCGGGCTGTTTCCGCTTTTGCATGTAAAAAGGCCTTTGACATGGAACGAGAGACAACCTATACTAACCACATATTTTTGTAAAGCCCCAGGGCGGAGTCGCTTGAGGCGGCCGCCAGACGCTTTCCGCTACTTTCTCCCGGGAAGGCGTTCCACCGGCCCATAACCTTGACAGGCATCCCATCCAGCAGGAGACGACCATGACCCAATTCCATCTGGCAACCGCTCTCTTCGAACGCATCGATAAATACAGCGACCGCACCGCCATCCGGTACCGTCAAAACTGCGTCTGGCGAGAAATCTCATGGAACAGCCTCGGTGAACAGGTCCGGGCGGCGGCCAAGGGGCTGCTGGCGATGGGTGTCAAAGAAGGCGAAATGGTCAGCATCTTTTCCCAGAACTGCCCGGAGTGGATTGTCGCCGACTACGCGATCCTCTGCCTCCGCGGCGTTTCCGTGCCGATCTATGCCACCAACACGCCGAAGCAGGCCGAATACATCGTGGATGAAGCGGAAATCGGCGTCGTCTTTGCCGGCGCCCAGGAGCAGTACGACCATATCCGCGCCATGCACGGCGGCTCCCCCAAACTCAAAAGGATCATTGTCTTCAATGAGGGCGTAAACCTTGCCGGTGCGGAAAACGCCGTCTATTTCAAGGATTTTCTGAAAGAAGGCCGGAGGGCCGGCGGGGATGCCGGGATCGACCAGAGACTCCAGCGCGCTTCCATGGACGACCTGGCAACCCTGATCTATACCTCGGGGACGACCGGGGAACCCAAGGGGGTCATGCTTCACCACTCCACCTTCTACCACTGCTTCGTCGCCCACAAAAAGCGGCTGGAGGTGAGCGACCGCGACGTCTCGATGTGCTTTCTCCCCCTCTCCCACATCTTCGAGCTGGCGTGGACCCGCTTCGCCCTGAACCAGGGGATGCTAGTGAGCTGCTGCGACGACACGGCGAAGATCGTCGAATACATGCAACACGAGCATCCGACGATCATGTGCGCCGTCCCCCGCTTCTACGAGAAGATCTACGCGACGGTCTTCGAAAAGCTGGAAAGTGCGCCGCCCGCGAAAAAGAAGCTCTTCCTGTGGGCGATCAAGGTGGGCGAGCAGGTCTTCCTCCTGAGGAAGGAACAACTGCCGGTTCCACCCATCCTGAACATCAAGCACAAGATCGCCGAGGCCCTGGTGTTGAAGAAGATCCGGGGAGTCGTCGGCGGCCGCATCCGCTTCTTCCCCTGCGCCGGGGCGCCCCTCTCGAAGAAGATCGAAGAGTTCTTCCACGCAGCCGGGGTGACCATCGCCTACGGCTACGGCCTCACCGAGACCTGCGCCACCGTGACCTGCCATGAGAAGTACCATTCCCGTCCCGGCACCGTCGGGAAACCGATCCCGGGCGTGGAGGTCAGGATCGGCGAGTCCGGTGAAATCCAGGTGAAAGGGGGAACGGTCACGAAGGGCTACTACAAAAAGCCGGAGGCGACGGCCGAGGCGTTCACCGCGGACGGCTGGTTCCGGACGGGGGATGTGGGCGTCATCGAGGACGGCTTTCTCTCGATCACCGACCGGATCAAGGACCTGATGAAGACCTCGGGCGGGAAATACATCGCCCCGCAGCTCGTCGAAACCCTGATCGGAAACGACTACTACGTGGATCAGGTCTCGATCATCGGCGACCTTCGACAGTACGTGACGGCCCTTATCGTTCCCGCCTTCGACCCGCTGGAGGAGTACGCCCGGAAGCACAACATCCTCTTTCCCTCCCGTGAGGAACTGATTCAAAATCCCGAGATCGTCCAGTTCTACGAGAAGCGGATCCGGGAGAACACGAAGGAACTCGCCCGCTACGAAACGGTCAAGAAATTCCATCTTCTCCCCCACCCGTTCACCCAGGAGAACGGCGAGATGACACCGACCATGAAGCTCAAACGAAAGGTCATCAACGAGAAGTACAAGGATGTGATCGCCGGGATGTACAAATAGACTACTTCCTCGCCTTGATCTGCTCGGCGATCCGACAGCCTTCCTTCAAGCCGAGGCTGCACGATTTCTTTGCATCCTCCAAGGCCTTTGCGGAGTCGCCCTTTTTGAAGTAGCAGCGGCCGCGGTTATAGTAGGTCCAGGCGTGGTCTGCCTGGAGATCGATCGCCTTTGTGAGCGAGGCAACGCAGTCGTCGAAGCGGTTGTTTTTCCCCTGGAGGTAGCCGAGCCACCGCCAAGCGCCGATGTGGTCCAGCCGGAGCTGAATGGTTTTCTGCATGTCAGCGAGCGCCTTATCGTCGAGTCCCTTCTCCGCAAAGGCCCGGCCGCGCCAGTAGAAGGCGACGAAACTGTCCGGGGCGAGCAGGATAGCCCGGTCATACGCGGCGATCGCCTGATCGAAGTTTTTCTCCCTGTACGCTCTGTGGCCTTTTTTCAGTTCCTCACCTTCGGGAGAACTCTTTGCCTTCGGTTTGGTCTGCGGTGCGGCCGTTTGCCCCGCCTTTCCCTTCGCCGCGGGCGACTTTTCCACCTTCAGGAGAGGCCGGATCTGCCCCCGACCGTCCTCATAGGAGGCGGCGACGACGCGCCATTTTGTCCCCTCCCTCGTCAGCGTGACGTAGGCTACCGTGTCGGCCTTCGCCCCTTCGACTTGCAGGGTCAGATGAATCCGCGGGGCGTCATCCGGAAAATCAACCTTAAAGGGAAACCAGAGACGGCAGTGGCGCACCTCCCCGAATGTGGTCCGGATCTCCTCGTTCTGGCGGACGAAGGTCTCGGCCGTCCGGTACATCTCCGAATCCGTGACATAACGGTAACCGATGAAAAGCGCCGCAACGAGCGCAACGAACAGGAGGAACGGCAGGCGCGAGGAGGTTCCCTGCGGCCGGATCGGTCCCGGCTTGTCCGGCTTCCTTTCCATGCCCGCCGCGGGCAGTTTCACATTCCTTACATCGATGCGCATATCAGGTTCTTTCCCGGATCTTCGCCCGCCTCCAGGAGGGCGTCCGTTTTCTTTACCGGGCCTCGACCAGGCGCCGTGCCAGGTCGGGCATCCCGTCGAGCAGTTCCTCTTCCTTCCCGGAGGAGCATTTCAGCGATCCAACGGCGCGGGTGCTCATCGTCTGGAGATCCGTCCGCTTCGTCAGGAGAATGCTGGCGCCGCCAAGCCTGGCCAGCCTTCCGGTGACGATCTCCCCGGCCATCAGCCATTGACCGAGCTCCGCCGATCCCCCTCCTCCACGAGACCCGCCACCTTCAGTTTGTGCTCCTCCAGCGCCTTGACCATATCCTCGCGGTTGATCAGAACGAAACGCCCGATCTGATGCAGCTCCTCTGAACCGCCCATCACATACCCCCTTGCTGTTAATATGATTACCGATCTGCCTAAACACTAAACTTTATCAGTCCGTTTTGTCAAGGATGATGAACGGGCGGAAAACATGAACGATTGGGAAAAGGGTAATCGGTCGCCTCGTGGAGTGGCGGCGATTCTTCGCGGAAAAGGCAAACCTCTTTCAATTCGGCGGCGCCCCGCGGGGGATAACATGGACCGCCGTCGCCTTGAACGAGGCGATGACGGTTTTCCCCTCCTCCAGGGAAAGCTCTTCGATGGACTGGCGGGTCACATAGACGACCAGGTCGAAGCCGCAATCCACGCGGACCCGGTGGAAGAGGCCGAGCGGCGTGATCTTTCGGATCGTTCCCGAAAAGACGTTCCGCGCACTGGACTCCGGAAACGGGGTGTTCGTGGAGAGGGTCACATGCTCCGGCCGGATGCAGCAGAGAACCCTTTCTCTAGGACGGAGATGGCCGACCGCCTGGATCTCGCCGCCTTCCACAGCAGCCGTGAATACCCCGTCGGAACTCCGGAGGACGCATCCCGGCAGGACCGTTTCCACCCCCACAAAGGAGGCAACGAAACCGTCCGCCGGCCGGTTGATCACCTCGGCGACCGGCCCGATCTGGACGATTTTCCCTTCATTCATCACCGCCATCCGGTCGGCCAGCCGGAGGGCCTCCGTCTGGTCATGGGTCGACGCCACCGCCGTCGTGCGCGTCTCGCGTATGATCCTTTCGAGATCGCCAAGCAGGGCCTCACGCGTCGGCGGATCGAGCGAGGAAAAAGGCTCGTCGAGGAACACGATCTCCGGTTCCGTCACGAAGGCCCGGGCGAGGCTAGTCCGCTGCGCCTCCCCTCCGGAGATCTTCCGGGCGGAACGCATCGCCAGGGGAGCAATACCGAAAAGTTCCAGATAACCGGGAACGGCCCGCCCGATCTCCGCTCGTCCCACACCGCGGATCCGGAGACCGGCGGCCACGTTGTCGAAGACTGTCGCGTCGAAGAGAAGCGGTTCCTGGAAGACCATCGCGACGCGCCGCCGGTAATCGACATCGCCGCGTCCGGCGTCGATCTCCCGCCCGTTGAAGGAAAAGCGGCCCCGTGAAGGTTTCAGCAGGCAGGCGAGCGTCAACAGGAGGGTCGATTTCCCTGCGCCGTTCGGACCGATCAGGGCAAGAACCTGACCCGGGAAAATGTCCAGGGCCGGGATGTCGAGGACGAGCGCCCCGCCCCGGCGGACCTGGAGCTCTTCGGCTTTCAGCAGAATCGCGGGATTGTCTTTTGAGCTCATCGGGGCCTCTCCCGCTGCTGGATCTGCGTGAGGATCGCGTTGACGAGAAACGCGAGAAGCAGGAGAATGATTCCGAGGGCGATCGCAATATCGAAATTACCCCGGCTCGTCTCCATCACGGTCGCCGTCGTCAGGACCCGGGAGTAGCCCTTGATGTTGCCGCCGACCATGATGGAGGCCCCGACCTCCGAGATGACTCCGCCGAAGCCGGCCATCACGGCCGCCAGGAGAGGCAGGCGCGCTTCCTTGACCAGGAGCCAGACCATCTGGACGCGCGTCGCACCCAGGGCGAGGATCTGGAGGCGGAGGTTCGCCGGTAGATGCTGGATGGACGCCAGGGTGATCCCCGTGACAATCGGGGTGGCGATGACGGCCTGAGCCAGGATGATAGCCGTCGGGGTGTAAAGGATCTCCAGGAAACCGAGCGGCCCGTTCCGCCAGAGGAAGATCGTCACGAAGAGGCCCACGACCACCGGCGGGAGGCCCATCCCCGTGTTGATCAGGCTCACGACCAGTTGCCTCCCCGGAAACCGGGAGAGGGCCACGGCCGTCCCGGCGGAGATCCCGATGAAGAGGCTGATCAGCGTCGCCGTCCCCGACACCTTCAGGGACAGGAGCGTGATCCCTAGGACCTCCGCGTCCAGCGTAAAGATGAGATAAAAGGCCTTCAGGATCCCTTCCAGAATCAAATCCATCAAATACACCGCCTGCCGTGTTCCGGCGGGCGTCGCCGGGGCGCAGATCCCGCCCCGCGACGCCCGTTTTCACTTTCTTACATCAATGATTAGTCGTACTCCGGCTTGCCCGCGTCGGGGAAGAAGAGCGCCCCTCCGTACTTCTCCACGCCGAAGGTCTTGATGATCCCCTGGGTTTCCGCGGAGACCATGAAGTCGGAGAAGACCTTCGCGCCGTCGGCATTCACCTTCGGCCACTTGGCCGGGTTCACTTGGATAACGTGATAGACGTTCAACAGGATCGGATCCCCCTCCTTGAGGATGGGAAGGCCGAGCTTCTGCTGCAGGGAAAGCCAGGTCCCCCGGTCGGCAAGGATGTAACCCTTCTTCTCGGCCGCAACGTTCAGGGTCTGCCCCATCCCGAGGCCGGTCTGCTGGTACCACTTCTGTCTCTCGGGGTTGATCCCGGCCGCCTTCCAGATCCCCTGCTCCTTGGCGTGGGTCCCGGAGTTATCCCCCCGCGACAGGAAGAGTGAACCGGCTGCGGCGATCTTTTTGAAGGCCTCAACCGTGCTCTTGGCCCCATTGATCGCGGCCGGATCGGCGGGCGGTCCGACGACGATGAAGTCGTTGTGCATGACGATCAGCCGGTTCACACCGCTTCCCTCCGCCATGAACTTCTTTTCCGCATCGGGTGAATGGACCAGCAGGACGTCCGCCTCGCCCTTCTGCCCCATCGCCATCGCCTGACCGGAGCCTACGGCGATCGTTTTGACGAAATAGCCGGTCTTCTTTTCAAACACCGGGATCAGGACGTCCAAGAGCCCCGAATCCTGGGTGCTGGTCGTCGTCGCAAGGATCAGGTTCTTCTGTGCCGGCCCCGCCGCGGAGGCGGGCAGCGCCATGCCGATCATCAATGCCGCGGCGATGAGCGCCGCGCCCAAAACCTTCTGCCATTGTCGTTTCATTTTCTTCTCCTTTTATTAAAAAACCATTACTTCCCCATTTTTTTCCGCCAGGCGTCGGAATTGGGGAAGAACATCGGCGCACCGTATTGGTCCTTTCCGAAATCCCGGATGATCACCTGCCCCTTCTCCGGGGCCGTCATCCACTCCACGAACTGCATCGCCGCCGCCGCGTTGACGCGGGGAAACTTCGCCGGATTGACGGGGATGAGCGAGATGAAATTCAGCATCGCCTCTTCGTTCTCCACGAGGATGGCGAGCTTGATCTTGTTGCGGACAGAAAGTTGGGTCGCCCGGTCGATCACCGTGTAGGCCTGCTTTTCATCCGTAAAGAGGAGGGTCGGAACGTTCCCGGTCGATCCCTTCTCGTAGGTGACATACCAGGGACCGGCGGGCTTGACGCCCGACTTCACCCAGAGATCCAGCTCGGCGACATGCGTTCCCGATTGGTCCCCGCGGGTGATGAAGGTCACCCCTTTGGCGGCGATGGTTTTGAGCGCCTCGGCCGCCGTCTTCATCCCCCGGATCCCCGCCGGATCGGCCGCCGGCCCCACGATGACGAAGTCATTGTACATCAGGGGCACCCGCTGCGTCCCGAAACCGCCCTGCACGAACTTCTCCTCCAGCGCCTTGGCATGGACAAGGACCAGGTCGAACTGCCCGCCCTCGGCCATCTTGAGGGCCGCGCCCGTCCCGGCGCCCACGTGTCGCACCCGGATTCCCGTCTCTTGTTCGAATCCCTTCTCCAGCGCCCCGACAATGCCGGCGTCGATCGGCCCGATCGTGCTGGCCAGAAGAACGAACTTCCCGTCCTGCGCGTACCCCGAGCAGGGAAGAAGGATCGCCAGGGCAAACAAAACCGCGAATACCCATTTTTTCATCTCCGACTCCTTTTCCGATTCATCAAAACTGTCTATGGCTTTGAATAGAGAATCTTTCCTGAACTCCGGAAGTCATAGCTCCCCAGCTTCCCGACCCTTTTTCGGAACTCTTCCCCGCCCAGCGTTTCCATGAGGGCCTGGACCCCTTTCTGAAAGAAGACCGACTGATCGAGGACCATGTCGAACCGCTCTTTGGTTATGGGAACAAAATCGAGGCCGAGCAGGCTCGAAACCGCCGCCGTGGCGATTCCCGCATCCGCCTCTCCGGAGAGGACGGCGATGCCGATTTCGATATGGGTGAAGACCTCCCGGTCATAACCGGCGATCCGGGCGGCGAGAATCCCGGCCTTCTCCAGATGGTGATCCAGCAGCAGGCGCGTCCCCGAACCGGTCTGGCGGTTGACGAAACGGACCCCCTTCCGGACGAGATCCGCAAATTTCCGGATGCGCCGGGGATTTCCCCGGGCGATCACAAAACCAAGTTCCCGGAAGAAAAGGTTCACGACCACGGCCTTGACTCCCGGAACCAGCCTGTCCAGGTAGGGGATGTTGTACTCCCCCGTTTCGGGATCGAGCAGGTGGGTCCAGGCAATGTCGGTAAAGCCCTTTTCCAGGGCGATCAGACCCTCCCGGCTTCCCGTATTGGCCGAGAAGATGTAGAACTCCGGATGGGCTTTCCGCAGGCAAGTCTGGAGGATGTCGAGAACCGGATCGTTGCTGCCCGAGGCCAGCAGGGCGCCTGGGATCCGTCCGCTCTTCTGTCTGGCCTGTTCGAGACCTGATCTGGCGTTCGACTCGATCCAGCCGTCGATCACCTTCTTCGGGAATATCCACTTCCCCGTGACGCGCGTCGCCGGCATGCGCCCCGTCTTGATCAGGGCGTAAACCTGCTTTTCGTGGATGCCCAGGTAGCCAGCGACCTCTTTGGTGTTCATCATCTCGTCCGACATGATTCACTCCTTCAACCGGGCGGCAGCATAAACGATGGAGAAGGGAATTTCAACACAAAAATGACATATGCAAACTTATTATTACCAATTCATACCAATACGAACCTTCCGGCCCAACATTATCATGCCGATCGCTGGCTCATCCGCCAGTTCGGAAGACTTCACCCCCGCCCTCATGAAGGAACTCGGCAAACTGCCGTTCACGGCATCACCGTCATGCCCGGAAAGCCCGCGCTCCTGGCCGCGGCGAACGCCGGCCTCGGCATCCACGCCGCCGCGCAGGCGTTCTCGCTCGACTTCGTTCCCGTCGCCCACGACGCTACGATCTCGTCATCCCAAGCGCCTATCTCGAAGATGAAAAGATCCTCCTCCTGCTCGACATCATCGGCTCCGACGCCTTCCAGCAGAAGGTCCTGGCAATGGGAGGCAACGAGATGCACGAAACGGGAAACGTCGTTGATCAGATTTGAACATCCGAGAAGAAAATTTCTTTCTTCCTATACTCAATCATTGACGGATTTTGATAAATATGCATGATTTCAATCGGGAATCAATGGTGGCCGTCTTTATTGCGACCCCTAATACTTTTGGGATGAATACATCCAGGCATAACGCTTTGAGAATTGAGGCGTGCCGGAGAGGTCTGTCTGAAATACAGGCGAAAAGGCTTCCCTGCCTTATAAATCGGTCTAAGAATGTGCCGATTTTTCAAGCAGCCAGCCACTGTGTTACACATCTCTTCCATGATCGTCAGCGCCACACCCCACATCTTGTGGCCAAATTCATCATGACATACAAGGGCACTTCTGCTATACTCCCTACCCGAAAAAGGAAATTCTTATCAAAAAGGAGTCTGACCCCTTTACTATATTCCTGTAAACAGGTACTTTCCAAAAAGCTTTTTTCGATTGTACTGTAACCGGTACTCAATGTCTGTGGGAGGGTTCCTCAACCATGAAAAGAAGACTCTCTGCCCTGCTCATCGGCCTCGGACTCGCTGCGGCTTATCTTACATCTGCCGGGCGTGTCGAGGCAACGCTCGGAGAAGTGGAAGATTCGGTCCTCTCGGATGAAACGGCCCTCGTGGCGAAGAGGGTTTCCAAAACAGTCCGCAACGGCTATACCGTCCAAGAGCTCCGGTCCGATTCCGTCACCGTGCGGGAGTATATTGCTCCAACCGGTGTTGTATTCGCTATCGCCTGGAACGGACTGATCCACCCCGATCTTACGCCGCTGTTGGGAACGTATGCCGACGAATACGAGACAGCCATGCTGCATGCCTCGCGCGAACCCGGCCGCAGGAACCGTCAAGTGGAGACGAACCGGGTCGTCGTAGAAAAATGGGGCCACATGCGGAATCTGCAGGGCCGGGCCTACGTCCCTGCCTTAATCCCTTCCGGAGTGAGCGTCGATGAAATCAAGTAATATACTAATTTGTGCTCTGATCCTCGCACTGATGACCGGTTGCGGCGGCGGGGAGGGCGGAGGCAGCAGTCCAGCAACTAAGACGCTTGTTTCACTCGCTCTGTCACCGATCAATCCTTCCATTTCCAAAGGGGCCGTTCAGCAGTTTACCGCCACGGGAACGTATTCGGACAACAGTACGCAGGACGTAACGACATCGGCGACCTGGACTTCATCAGACACCGCGGTCGCCACCATCAGCAATGCGGCCGGCTCCAACGGGAGCGCCACGGCGGTTGCCGCCGGTATAACGACGATCACCGCCGCGGTCGGTGGCGTCTCGGCGTCAACCACGCTGACGGTGACTACGGCGACACTCGTGTCCCTCGCAATTAGCCCGACGAATCCGAGCATCGCTCTGGGGACAACCCTGCAGTTTACCACCACGGGCACCTATTCGGACAGCAGCACGCAGGTCCTGACGACATCGGCGAACTGGACATCGTCGGCTGCCGCGGTAGCCACCATCAGCAATGCAGCCGGTTCCAGGGGGCTCGCCACCTCGGTAGCCACCGGCACAACGACGATCACCGCGACGGTCGGAGGCGTCTCGGGATTGACCACCCTGACGGTGACCCCGCCGGCACTCCTCTCCCTTGCCATCAGCCCGACGAATCGGACCATCGCTCTGGGAACAACCCAGCAGTTTATCGCCACTGGTACTTATTCAAACAGCAGCACGCAGGACCTGACGATAGCGGCGACTTGGACGTCGTCGGTCACCTCGGTCGCCACCATCAGCAATGCGGCCGGTACGAACGGGCGCGCCACCTCGGTTGCCGACGGCACAACGACGATCACCGCGGCGGTCGGTGGCGTCTCGGCGTCAACCACCCTGAGGGTGACCAGCGGTGCAGCGAATAATGTCATCCCCATCACCGTCAACGGCTCGCTCTGTTCGGCGGACTCCTATTTCAACAAACCCTGCGTCAGCGTGACCCTTTGCACCCCCGGGACCTCAACCTGCCAAACAATCAACGACATCCTGCTCGATACGGGAAGTTACGGGCTGCGGATCTTTAAACAGGCGTTGGCCGTATCGCTTTCGCAGGTAGCCGGCGCTTCCGGATCGATTGCCGAGTGCGTCCAGTTCGGAGACGGCTCGTCGATATGGGGCCCTGTTCAGACGGCAAGCATCATCCTGGCCAATGAGCCCGCGGTTCAGGTCTCGATACAAGTTGTCGATTCCACGTTTGGCACCCGTTCCGCCGGATGCTCCACTGCGGATCCAACTCCGGCAGCCGCCGGATTCAACGGCATCCTGGGGGTGGGTCTCTTCACGGACGACTGCGGAACGACCTGTGCCAGCAGTGCGAACAATGGGCAGTATTACGCCTGCAACGGGGCGAGATGCAGCGGGACAACCGTCCCCCTTTCCAGCCAAGTCCAGAACCCTGCGGCGCTCCTCCCCCGGGACAACAACGGCGTGATCGTGCAGCTCCCGAGCGTTCCCCTCGGCGGGACATCCGCGGTCAACGGCAGTCTCATATTCGGGATCGACACCCAGTCGAACAACGTGCCTACTTCGGTGACGGCCTATTCCGCCAGCGCAACGACGGGTGAATTTACGACGCAATTCAGCGGCCGCACCTACAACAGTTTCATCGACAGCGGTTCAAGCGGGCTATTCTTCACCCCACCTTCTGCAAGCCAACTTCCCAACTGCGCCGCTCCCAATACGGGCTGGTACTGCCCCGCAACCACCGTAAGCCTTTCGGCCACCAATACCGGCGCCTCCGGCGCACCGAGCGGTTTGGTTCCATTTCATATCGGCAATCTGGTAGATCTCACTACGAACTCCTTCATCAGGGTGTTTGCCGAAATCGGGGG
Organism: Syntrophaceae bacterium; assembly: GCA_003141195.1. Classification (GTDB taxonomy): domain Bacteria; phylum Desulfobacterota; class Syntrophia; order Syntrophales; family UBA5619; genus UBA5619. The sequence goes on along the minus strand of PLLC01000106.1, from coordinate 43,711 downwards.
TGCTTTCCCGGGAAATTTCGACTGGGGCCTTCCCTTCTTCTTCGGACGAAATGTCGTTATCGGGTACGAGGGCTCGGCGTCCAGCTTAGGTAACGGTCCATACTGGGCATACTGAAGGGATAGGAAGCGGCGGCTCACGGGTCGCCCATTCCTATCCCGAAAGACAACAATGTTCAGGAGTCGAGAGAAACCACTCGTATCCCTCGCCAAGCCGAAATACAAGAGGCCGCCGGAAATTGATTGCAATCACCATGAAGATGGAATATTTAAAATCTGCATTGTCAAGATTGCATCGCTATCCGATCCACACAAGCTGAAAGGGGGAAATTTCTCATGAAAATAGTTGATTACCGCAAGGTTCCGGCCACGGCGCCGCTGCCCGGGGTCACAAAGAGGGTGCTGATTGGCCCCGATGACGGGGCGCAAAACTTCATCATGCGCGTCTTCGAGATTGAACCCGGTCATACGAGTCCCGACCACGCCCACTTCTGGGAACACGAGATCTTCATTCTCGCCGGCAAGGGGGTCGTACGGGATAAGGACGGGACAGAAACCCCGATCGGCGAAGGAACGACCGTCTTCATCCCCGGGGGGGAAAACCACTGCCTGATCAACCAGGGCGCGAACGTGCTGCGTTTCATCTGCCTGATCCCGACCGGGGTCGAATAAAGGGAGGGTTCACCGATGGCCGAGCCGCCTGCCGAGCCCCGGGAAGAGGTCAACCGGGACGACCGGGGACGTCTCCGGGAGCGGAAATTCACCCTCCGCGGAAAGATCGAGGGGGAGTACACCTCTTTCTTCGGGAACGGCCAGATGATGGTCCGGATAAGTTTCCGCAACGGCCGGAAGGAGGGTGAGGCGGTTTCCTTCTACCCCGACGGGCAGATGCGGGAAAAAGGGCTTTTTATAAACGACAAGTTAGCGGGGGAGTGCCTCTCCTGGTACGAAAACGGCGGTCTCCACGAGCGGGAAACCTATCTGAACGGCCTCCTCGATGGTCCTTACGTCTTTTACTTCCGGAATGGCCGGATCCGCGACGAGGAGAATTTCCGGATGGGAAAGTTCGAGGGCGAATACCGCTCCTACTACAAAAACGGCCGGCTCCGGGAGCGGGGCGCTTTCCGGAACGACCAGAGGGACGGCGAATACGAGGCCTATGACCGGGACGGAAGGCTTCGGGAAAAGGCCCTGTATCGAAACGGGAAGCTTGTCGGAAAATTCATGACCCTTGCGATGGAAGGCGCGACCGCCGGGGAAATGAACGGAGTGAATGCGCTGTCGCCCGATGGCATGGACGGCGACCGGGAGGACCGGGAGAAGGCGGTGGACGATCTGCTGAAGAATCTGCAGAATTTCAACAAGCCGTAATCTTCCGGGCGATGCGACGGCGGGCGGTGCAACGGTTTTTGCAAGCCGAAACAGAGCTTTCCGAAAAAAAGCAGTCATGTATTTCAGAAGGGAGACATCATGATTCAAAACATCCTCATTCCCACCGATGGCTCCGATTACGGGAAAACGGCCATCGCCTACGGCATCTATATCGCCCGGAAATTGGACGCGCAACTGACCGGGCTTCACGTCGTGGACATCCGCCTCATCCGGGGTCCCGTCTTCACGGATATCTCCGGCTCCGTCGGACTCCCCCCGTATCAGGAGTTCCTTCCGGCCATTGAAAGCGGCCTCGACGCCAAGGCCGACGCGATCCTCCAGGATTTCCGCGGGATGTGCGAAGCGGCGGGGGTGCATCCCGAAACGATGAAGGTCACGGGGGTGATCGATGAGACGATCATCGAGGAGGGGCGGAAGTGCTGCGACTGGATCCTCCTCGCCCAGCGGGGCGAACACTTCCACATCAACGGAGGCGCCATCCTCGGTTCCACGGCCCAGTCCGTCGTCCGGCGCTCCGGAAAACCGGTCCTCGTTACCCCGGAACATTTCCGGGAGATCGAAAGCATGGCTGTCGCCTACGACGGGAGCGCCCCGGCCCACAAGGCCCTGAAGCTCGCCGCCGAACTGTCGGAGCGGGCCGCCTGGCCGCTGTCCGTCGTCATCATCACGACCGATCCGTCCCTGGGGGAGAAGACCTCGAAGAAGGCGGAGGAATTCCTGGCGTCCCTCAAGATCGACAGCGCCACCCTCATCCTCCCGGGCAAGGAGGACAAGGAACTCCTCAAGTTCATCCGAGAGGGGGCAGTGGAGCTCCTCGTCATGGGGGCTTACGGACACAACCGCTTCCGGGAACTCATGGTCGGCTCGACGACCTCCTCGGTCATCCGAAAGAGCCCAATTCCGGTCCTCCTGACGCGCTGAGCACCTCCTATGGATCCCGTCAGGAAACAGTCGGTCTATCTGAAAACGCTCTTCTTTCTATTCTTCGTCGGCTTGGGGATCAGCTCGCCGTATTTCGGCATCTTCTACAAACACGTCATTGTCAGTGCGGACGGAACCCCCGCCATCGGCCTGATCGGCCTCATCTTCTTCGTGATGCCGCTGGTCAGCCTTGTCGCAAACCTCCCCGCGGGTATTCTGGCGGACAAATTCCATTCGGGGAAGCACCTGATCACCCTTTTCTGTTTCGGCGTCGCCCTGTTTACGGCACTGATCGGATTGGCCGGCGAGGATTTCGCGCACGGCTGGACGGCGAACGGCAAATTCATCTATATATTCGCGCTGCTATTCTTTCTCAACTGCTCCTTCTATCCGATCATGCCCATGCTCGACGCGGAAACCCTGCTGTTTCTCAACAGACACTCCCGGAGGGAGTTCTACGGCGCCTACCGGTTGTGGGCACCTACGGCTGGAGTGTTTCCTCGATCCTGATGGGAGTCTTGCTCTTCTTTTTCCGTCACGACCCCCTGATCTTTTATTGCGCCGCCCTGGCGTTCGCCGTTCTGGGATTTGCCTCCTGGTCCGGTATCGAGGCCAAGCCGGCGGCTGCCCCGATCATCATCCCCTGGAATCACCTGAAAAAAGACATCCTTTTCCGGTGGTTTCTCCTCTTCATTTTTCTCCACGGGGTGGTGACCACCTCCTCTTTCACCTATACCGGCTACTTCTTTGACGACGTCCTGAAGACGCCGCTGGAAATCGGATTCATCCTGGGCACCTGGACGATCTTCGAAATCCCCGTGATGATGTTTTCCCGGGAACTGATCGACCGGTTCGGAAACCGGTGGCTGATCGTATCCGGACTGTTATTGAGCGGTGTCCGCCTGCTTCTTTTCTCTTTCTTCACCCTGGAAACGCCGTTCGTCTGGAAGTGGGCCGCGGCGCTCCTGCAGGGACCCGGCTTCGGGCTCTCTCAACTCGGAATCATCGACTTCGTGGACCGGCGGGCCCATCCGGCCATGCGCGCCACCTACCTGAGCATCACGAATGTGGCACGGATGTCTTTGGCCTCCGCCCTGGGGGGTATTCTGGGAAGCGTGCTGATCGAGCGATGGGGCGGCGCATTCCTCATGCAGTTCTGCGGCTGGGTCACGATCGCCATGATTGTCTTCTTCGCATTGCTGTTCAGGAGGTACGACCGGCGGGGGAACAGTGCCTGAAAGATTGACCGCGGAATGAGTCAGGGTTTGAGTGTCGCGCGCATCGCTTCTGAATCACCTGAGACAGAGGGCAGGTTCGGAAGCGAATCCCGGGCCGGCATCCCCGCTTATGCGAAATGATCAGCACATGGGTGGGCTTCCGTTGGAAAGGGTCGCACCGCGCTCAGCGACGGACCTCGCGGCTGCGCTTCCGGACGGAGAAACCAAAGCGTCCGATGCAGCGCCCCAGTACGAAATACTGCCCGTGGGCGAACGCCAGCAGGCCACATTTTTCCAGGCGGAGCCGCCCCTTTCCGTCTACCAGGTCCGCAGAGACCTGCACGGCGACCACCTCCGCCACGAACATCGTATGCGAGCCCAGTTCCAGCGATTGCTGCACCCGACATTCGATGTTGAGCGGGCACTCCAGAACGATCGGCGGATAAACTTTCAGGGCCGGGGCAGGCGTCAGCCCCGCACCGGCAAATTTGTCCTCGCTCCGCCCGGAAACCACACCGCACCAGTCCACCGCCTTCGCCTGCCTGAACGAGGGCACATTCACCACAAATTCACGCGTGGTCCGGATGATTTCATGGGAATACCGCTCGGGACGGACGGAGATCGACAGCATGGGGGGATCGCTGCAAACGTTTCCTGCCCACGCAATGGTGATCAGGTTTGGTTTCCACCCCTGCGTCCCGCCGCAACTCACCAAAACCGGCGGCGCCGGAGACAGAACGTTCCCGGGCTTCCAGGATTGTTTTTCGATGCATTTTCTCTTTGCCATGCCCTGCTGTCCTTTCCCTGTGGATGCCCTATCCTGTCAGAACGGCCTCACCTCTTCAGACTCTCCATGAGGGCGTCGACCCCCGCCCGGGCGATCACCTCATCCTGATCGGCATGGCCCGAGCTGCATCCGATGCCGCCGATGATATGACCGTCGTAGAAAACGGGGAGTCCGCCCGCGACGATCATGAATCGTCCCTGGTTGCTGACATGAATGCCGTATGAGGGCCCGCCCGGCATGCTTGTCTCCCCGTACGCGCGCGTGGACTTGCGTGCGGCGGCGGCCGTAAAGGCCTTGCTGATCGCGATATCGATACTGGTGATGCGCGCGTTGTCCATGCGGTGAAACATCAGCAGGGAACCGCCGTCATCGGTGATGGCGATATCCATGTCAACACCGATCTCACGCGCCTTTGCCTCCGCCGCGTCCATCATGACGCGGGCATCGTCGAGGGTAAACTTGGGAACCATCTTCATAATACAGACCTCCTTGGGATTGTATTGTCGAACCTGGTTTGTTCACTCATTTTGCTGCCGGGCAACTGTTTTTAGCAATATCCCGCCAATGGCCAAATCGGTCGAGCCTCCTTTCACACATTCCGGCGCTGGAGGGCGTTGGATCGGGATGGATCGTTTCGCCGTCTCGTCAATTTTTCAGTTTGTGAATCGTGGCCTCCCCACGGGAGGCCTTCAGACCGGTCAGGTGCCGCCGAACAGCGGAACCGCGCCGCGCAGGGAGACCTCTCCCAGGAATCCGATCGTGACCTTCCCGCCGTCCACGATCACGGGCACCTGCTCCCTTCCCCCGGTCAGGGCGAGCATCTCCTTCCTTTTCTCCGGGTCCGCATCGACATTGACAAAGACCGCCCGCTCTCCATAGGCCGACTTGGCCTGTTTCGCGAAAGGTCAGGTATCTGTCCCGTAGATGATGATCTTTTTCGACATGATAAAACACCTCCTCACGTCAGGTTTTCCGTCTCGTCCTCGCCGGACAGCCGCCCGGGTAACGTAAAATCCGGGGGCGCCCGGCGGGAACGCGCGGAGAAAAAGATAAGGAGCATTTTTCAATGCCCTTTGTTCGCCGCCGGCTTCACGGCATAAACCTTGATGCTGGCGATGGAGGAGCTGATTTCTTCGATCTGCGACTCCATCTGATCCACCTGCCCGAAGTGCTCCTGTACCGCGGGATGACTGATAAGCTCCTTCACGGGAAAGGTTGTTTCGTCGATGATCCCCACTTCCTCGAAACCGGCCCCCCGGATCGCCTGAAGGTAGTCCTCTTTCATCACAGCGCCGGCAACGCAGCCGACATAGGCCTCGATGGATTCTTTCAGCGCATTGGACAGCCGGTTCAATAGAACGATATCCGAGACCATCAGTCTGCCGCCAGGCTTGAGAACCCGGAACGCCTCCCTGAAGACCCGCTCCTTGTCGGGGGAGAGGTTAATGACGCAATTCGAGATAATGATATCCGCAGTCCGGTTGGCGACGGGGAGGTTCTCGATTTCCCCCAGACGGAATTCCACGTTTCCGTAGTCGCCCTTCCGGGCGTTTCCCCGCGCCTTGTCGAGCATCTCGGGCGTCATATCCACGCCGATCACCCGCCCGCTTTTCCCCACGGCCCGGGCGGCGAGGAAAGCATCGAAACCGGCGCCGGACCCCAGATCCACCACCGTTTCCCCCTCTTTCAGTGACGCCAGCGCCACCGGATTTCCGCAGCCCAGGCCGAGGTTCGCCCCTTCCGGAACGGCCTGCATCTCCTCCGGGCTGTAACCGATCCCCTGGCTGATTTTTTCCACCGAACTGACACCGCCGTCGCACGATGCCCCGGGAAGGCAACAACTTCCTGAATTCTTCGCGATCTGTCCATAACCGTCCCGGACGGCCTTCCTGATTTCTCCCTGTTCCATCGTTTCAATCCTCCCTTTTCAGATGCCTTCGTTAATCGCCCCCACAGTGACTCCTCGGGGGCGTCTTCGTTTCTGTGTCTATGAACCCGAACCACCCTCTCGCATGACCGGACCGAGAAACTCCCTCACCCGCTCGGCGAGATTGTCGGCTTTGATCAGGGCAAGGCAGCAGATCTCCCCGTCCTTTTCCCAACTGACAATCGCCAGTTTGTCGCCCGCCTTGATGTTTGCCCTGTCCCTCAATTCCTTGGGAAGCACCATCTGGCCCCGCTCGTCGACGCCGAGAAGCGCCTCGACGCGGCAGCAGCTCATGCCGGCACTCCCGCCCTCGCAGCAGGACGCTTTTGAATTGTCTTTCTCCATTGAAAATCTCCATTCGTTGTTTATTTCTGATAATATTGATATATCAGCAACATCAGATTATGCTGAATATAATGGCAGGAAGGGAGGTTGTCAAGGGATCCTATATAAAATATGGCTTTTTTACAATCGGTCGGAAGTATTCCTTGACGCGGGTTCTCAGACCGTCCAAGAGGTCATGGCGGGTGAGGTCGTAATAGATCGGGGTGACGGTGATCATCCCCCGCTTCAGGGTGCTGGCGTCCGTATCGTCCTGCTCCTGCGAGGGGAGCTCCGTCTCGCCGGCCAGCCAGTAATAGGTGTTGTCGCGCGGATCGACCCTCTTGTCGAAGCTCTCCATCAGGCGCGCCCGCCCCTGTTTCGCGACCACGACGCCCCGGATCTCCTCTTCCGGGACCGCCGGGACGTTCACATTCAGCGCGACGTTCGGCAGGGGGTTTTCCAGGAGAAAGGCGGCCATCTTCCGGGCAAAACGGGCGGCCGTCGTGTAGTCCGCCTCCTCGTGAGTATCCAGGGAAATCGCGAGCGACGGCACCCCCTGAATCGCCGCCTCCGTCGCCGCGGAAACGGTCCCCGAATAGAGGATGTTGATCCCCACGTTGGCGCCGCGGTTAATCCCGGAGACGACCAGATCGACCGGCCCCCCCGCCAGCTCGCCAAGGCCGATCTTGACGCAGTCGGCCGGCGTCCCGAGGACGGCATAGCCGAGGAAACACCCATTCTTCCGGGCCTTCCGGACCATCAGCGGCCGGGCGATCGTGATCGCGTGGCCGACGGCGCTTTGTTCGACCTCGGGCGCCACGATGAGGCACTCCGCGTCCCGGGAGAGCTCCTGATAGAGGGCGAGAAGCCCCCGCGCATAGATTCCGTCGTCGTTGGTCAGAAGAAAACGTTTTGCCATCCGATTTTACCTCGATGATCCGGCCGTCATTGACCGTCAAGACGTGTATAAGCAATCCCGCAGATAACCCCCCCTGACTCCCGTTTGGGGAGGGAAAATTGCTATCATTTTCGCTGCGTCACTGTTTTCACTTCCACTCTCCGGGGCAGAGGGACTTCATATAGAGCAGCGCCTCTTCGGCCAGTGGGGCCGAATCGATCCAGACGGAGGCCTCGTGGTTGTACTTCAGGGCCGACTGCGTCAGGTTGTGGCTCCCGATCAGGACGTACCGCCGGTCGATCACTACGAGCTTCGTGTGCATCACCCGGTCCGGGGCGTCCATGCAGACTCGGATTCCACCCTGTTTCAGCCTCTCCGCCGTCTCGGCATTGCTCCGGTTGAGGTCGTCTGCATCCTGATTCCGTTCGACGACCACATCAACCCGAACTCCCCGCTTCGCCGCCGCGAGAAGGCGTTTCAGAACCGCCTCGGGATAACCCTTCGCATTCTCGATCGTCCGGAACAGGTAGGCGGAAAGGAAGATCTCCGATCGGGCGCGATCGACGCCGTCCAGGAGGGCGGTGAAGTAATCCCGGTCCAGGAGCAGTTTCGCCTCCACAACCGCCTGCGGTGAAGTGACCGCGGCCTTGCCTCCGGGTTGCGCGGCGTCCCCCGCTGGCGGAAGAACCAGAAGGATCAGCAGAACCGCCGCCGGCGCCATCCATCGCATCACCCTGTGCAAAAGGCTCATCACGATCGCCTACTCCAGTTCCCCTGCTCTTTACCCTCCCCTGAGGGAGGAATCTCTTCCTTTTTTCATGATCCCTTATACCATACGGAACCCGTCGTCGATAAAAAAACCCGGGCATCCGCGAGGGACGCCCGGGCCGTTGGGTCTCAAACAAAATTTACTTCTTCACATCCTCGAAATCGGCGTCGACCACGTCGTCATCCTTCTTGCCGCCGCCCGCCTGCGCACCTGCGCCCGGACCGGCTTCCGCACCCGGTTGGGGACCGGCGCCCGCACCCGGCTGCTGCTGCGCGGTCTTGGCGTACATCGCCTCCGCCAGTTTGTGGGAGGCGTTGGTCAGCTCCTCCTGAGCCGTCTTGATCGCCTCAAGGTCGTCGCCCTCGATCGCCTTCTTCACCTTGGCGATGCCCTCTTCGATCTTCGCCTTCTCGGCGGCGTCGATCTTGTCCCCGAACTCCTTGATGTTCTTCTCCACGCTGTAGGCCATTGCGTCCGCATGGTTCCGCGCCTCGATGAGCTCCTTCTTCTTCTTGTCTTCCTCGGCGTGGGCGTCGGCATCCTTCACCAGCTTCCTGATCTCCTCTTCGGAAAGACCGCTGGAAGCGGTGATCTTGATGCTCTGCTCCTTCCCGGTCCCCAAATCCTTCGCCGAGACGTGAACGATGCCGTTCGCGTCGATGTCGAAGGTCACCTCGATCTGCGGCACGCCGCGCGGCGCCGTGGGGATCCCCACCAGTTCGAACCGCCCGAGCGTCCGGTTGTCGCCCGCCATAGAGCGTTCCCCCTGGAGGACATGGATGCTCACCGCCGGCTGGTTGTCGGCCGCCGTCGAAAAGACCTGGCTCTTCTTGGTCGGAATCGTCGTGTTCTTTTCGATCAGCCTCGTCATGACGCCGCCCAGCGTCTCGATGCCGAGGGAAAGCGGCGTCACGTCAAGGAGCAGGACGTCCTTCACGTCGCCGGTCAGGACTCCGCCCTGGATCGCCGCGCCGACCGCGACCACCTCATCCGGGTTGACTCCTCTGTTGGGCTCCTTCCCGAAGATCTCCTTCACCTTCTGCTGGACGCGGGGCATCCGGGTCATCCCGCCGACGAGGATTACCTCGTCGATTTCGCTTGTCTTGAGTTTCGCGTCCTGGAGGGCCGTCAGGCAGGGCGGCACCATCTTTTCGATCAGGTCCTCGACGAGGGCCTCCAGCTTCGCCCGGGTCAGCTTGATGTTCATGTGTTTGGGACCCGAGGCGTCGGCCGTGATGAAGGGCAGGTTGACGTCCGTCTCCATCGAGCTGGAGAGTTCCATCTTCGCCTTCTCCGCCGCCTCCTTGATTCGCTGCAAAGCCATCTTGTCCTTCCGGATGTCGATACCCTGGTCCTTCTTGAATTCGGTGGCCAGGTACTCGATCAGCCGCTGGTCGTAATCCTCGCCGCCCAAGTGGGTGTCGCCGTTCGTGGACTTGACTTCAAAAACCCCGTCGCCCAGTTCGAGGATCGAGATGTCAAACGTCCCGCCGCCCAGGTCGAAGACGGCGATCTTCTCGTCCTTCTTCTTGTCCAGGCCATAGGCCAGGGCCGCCGCCGTCGGCTCGTTGATGATCCGCAAGACGTTCAGCCCCGCGATCTTGCCGGCGTCCTTCGTCGCCTGCCGCTGGGAGTCGTTAAAGTAGGCGGGCACCGTGATGACCGCATCGGTGATTTTCTCCCCGAGGTAATCATCCGCGGTCTGCTTCATCTTCGTCAGGATCATCGAGGAGATCTCCGCCGGGCTGTAGTTCCGCCCCCGGATCGTCACCTGGGCGTCTCCGTTTCCGGCCTCGGTGATCTTGAACGGGCTGACCGTTTTGTCGTACTGAACCTCTTTCGAATTGTATTTTCTCCCGATGAGCCGCTTGATCGCATAGACGGTGTTCTCCGAGTTGGTGACGGCCTGCCGCTTGGCGACCTGCCCCACCTGCCGCTCCCCGCTCTCCGTAAAGGCCACCATCGATGGGGTCGTCCGATTCCCCTCTTGGTTCGCAATCACGACGGGGTCCCCGCCTTCCATCACCGCGACGCACGAGTTGGTTGTTCCCAGATCGATTCCGATAATCTTTCCCATGATAACGATTCCTCCTCTTTAATGATTCTTAGCTTCTTCGCAATTATTTTCCGGATCACCGCCCATCGAAGAACGTTTGCAGACGGATACCTTCGCCGGCCGGAGCAGCCTGCCGTTGAGCAGATACCCCCGCTCGAACTCGCCGACTACCTGGCTATCCTCATGTTCGGCGCTCTCCACCTGCATCATCGCCTCATGTACATGCGGATCGAAATCCTTCCCCGCCGTATCGATCATCTCCACACCGTGTTTCTGCAGACAACCCAGGAGCTGCCCTTGAAGCAGCTTGAGCCCCTTTTTGAAGGCCTCGAAGTCTTCCGAATTGCAGGCATGTTCCAAGGCGCGGTCCATGCCGTCGACCAGCGGCAGGATGTCCCGCAGCAGGGTCTCGTTGCCGTATTGAATCGCGTCCGCCTTCTCCCGGACGGCGCGTTTCCGATAATTTTCGAGTTCGGCAACGGCGCGCACGTATTTGTCGTAATTTTCCGCGGCCTTGTTCTCCGCGTCCTGAAGTTTCACCATCAGATCTTCTGCCTTATCCGTCTTACCGGGAACTTCCGCTACAGTCTCGCCAACCGCCGCGTGCGGTTCCCCCGTTTTTTTCGGAAGACCTTCTCTGGCCTCTGCCGTATCTTTTTTCACCTTTGCGACCATGTCTCTCCTATTTCATATCCGGTCTCTGAAAGAGCTTGAAATCCACCATCTCGCAGATCACGTGCCCCACCGTGATGTGCACCTCCTGGATGCGGGGGGTGCTGGTCGAGGAGACGTTCAGGGCGTGATCCGCGATCTTCGCAACATCACCGCCGTCCCGTCCGGTCAGACCGATCGTGACCATGCCGATCTTCTTGGCCGCCTCCAGACCCTTGACCACGTTCATGGAGGTCCCGCTGGTGCTCATTCCCCAGGCAATATCGCCCTTCTGGCCGATGGCCCGGATCTGCCTGCTGAAGATGTCCGCGAAATCGTAGTCATTCCCGATGCTGGTAATGATCGACGTATCCGTCGTCAGCGCAATGGCGGGAAGGGGCGGCCTCTCGATCACGAACCGGTTCACGAATTCCGCTGCAAGGTGCTGGGCGTCCGCCGCGGACCCGCCGTTTCCGAAGAGCAGAATCTTGTTTCCCGCCTTCAGAGCCGTCGTAACCGCCTCGACCACGGCCACGATCCGGTTGAGGTTTTCGTTGACGAAAACCTCCTTGACCTGGCCCGACTCCCGGAATATCTTGATGATGTAATCTTCCATCGCGTTCTTCCTGACATTTTTAACGTATCCCTCAAAACCGCGCCTAATATAAGAATCGGCCCGGACCCTGTCAAGGGAGGCTGGACGATTTAATTCCCCGCCCCTGGCGTCCATGCAAAACCCGGATCAACCTGCCGTTGATCCCGCACCGCATGCCGCCCGCTGGGTTTTTGTCAAACATCTGTGGATTCTCCGTGATTCAGATCCGGCATCCTTCATTGACGGATCCTGAATTGTATGTCAGATTGAAAATAAACCCCACAGAATATCCTTCTGCAGGCCCATTCCCGGAAAATCGGGGCCGTGGTCATGGGCGGATTCAGGGATGAAGATGTGCGGAAGGTGCTGAATGTTCCCGAAAGCGAGCAGCCGGTCTACATCATCCCGATGGGCAGGAAGCAAGATGAAAAAATGCCATAAATGTCTGAAGGATCTGGAAATCAAGACCCCGTTGGGAAGGAAGGATGTCTGCCCCTCCTGCGGATCCGACCTGCGCTGCTGTCTCAATTGCACATTCCATGCGCCGGGGACCTACAATGAGTGCAGGGAACCTCAGGCCGAGAGGGCGGTTGAAAAGGAACGGGGCAATTTCTGCGATTATTTCATCTTTCGGGATACCGCGTCCGGCCATCAGGGAAAGGATGCCGGAGATCCCGCAAAGACAAAGCTGGCATCCATGTTCAAGTGAGACGGCGCTTGCCTTCTTCCTGTAACTCACAAACCGGCATAGCCATAAAAAATTGATGATTTCAGACGGTAAACAGTATCTTATGGGCTACAATCCATTTGACATCTCAATGGGTATCCGGTAGCCTGCGCAAGGAGTTAAAAAGTCTCGTAACAGACACCAACCGTATTTCTTCCCGACCGGCACCATTTATTAAAACAGAGGGCCCGGATGAACGACCAAGCCAAGACAAATGCGGAATTGATCGAAGAGATATCTTTTTTAAAGCAGAGAATCCGGGAACTTGAACAGTCGGAATCGGAGCGCAAGAGAGCCTCTGGAGCACTACGGAAGAGCGAGGAGTACTTCAATGCGATCACCCAGAACTCATCTGATATCATCTTTATCTTGGATGGGCTGGGAACCATTGCCTATGCGAGTCCCTCCGTTGAACGTTTTCTCGGCTACAAGCCGGACGAGTTGATCGGAAAGAGAAGTTTGGATCTGATTCTATCGGACGATAAGCCGAAAGCCGTTGAGGATTTTGGCAGGGCGTTGCTGACAAAAGAAATCGTCATTCCTGACGCTTTCCGTATCAGGCATAAAGATGGCACCGAACGCATTCTGGAGGGTTTCGGAAAGAATCTCCTGGATAATCCGGTTGTTGCCGGTTTTGTGATGAATGTGCGCGATGTTACCGAGCGCAAGCAGGCGGAGAAGGCGCTGAGGGAGAGTGAGGAGCGGTATCGGGTCTTGGTGGAAAATGCGAGTGATATCGTCTTCACGACGGACAGCACAGGACATTTCACCTTCATAAATTCGGTGGCGCTCCGGATTACTGGATACCGGGAAGACGAGGCTATCGGGATACATTATCCGACATTGATCAGCCCGGATATGCGTGAGGAAGCCATGAAGTTCTTCGGCCGTCAGTTCGTAAAGGGGATTCAAAATACCTATTCCGAATATCCCATTATTGCGAAAGACGGCCATGAGGTCTGGCTTGGGCAAAATACGCAGTTGATCGTGGAAAATGGCCATGTGGTCGGTTTCCAGGCGGCGTCCCGCGACATCACCGATCGCAAGCGGATTGAGAAAGAACTGAAAGACAGCGAAGAAAGATACCGCAGAATCGTTGAAGCCTCGAGCGACGCCGTTCTCCTCCGCTCCAAAGAGATTATCATCTACGCGAACCCGGCCGCGCTCAAACTTTTTCGGGCGAATCATCCGGAAGATTTGATTGGAAAACGATACTTAGACCTGGTTCATCCCGACGACTTGGCCATATCAACCGAACGGGTGAAAAAGACCCTGGATGAAAACTGGATTGCACCTCCCCGTGAACACCGACTTTTGGCCCTGGATGCGCAGGTGGTGCATGTTGAGTCCACCGGTGTGCCTGTCAAATACCGAGGCGAGACTCACGTTTTTGGGATTTTCCGCGACATCACCGATCGCAAGCGGGTGGAGGCAAAACTCCGACAACAAACCGATGCCATGGAGGCGGCGATCGATGGGATGGCCCTCCTCAATGAAGAAGGGGAATACGTCTACTTAAACAAAGCGCATGCCAAGCTTTATGGTTATGAGGATGCCGGAGAACTTATTGGAAAGTCATGGAGGATTCTCTATGATTCTGATGTCCTTCAACGCTTTGAGCAAGAAATCATGCCTGAATTTAGTCGAAAAGGAGATTGGTATGGCGAAACCATAGGTACGAAAAAAAATGGGGGCAAGTTTCCGCAGGAGCTATCCTTAACGGCTACGGCTAATGGGGGGTTGATTTGTGTCGTCCGCGACATCACCGATCGAAAGAAGGTGGAGAAGGCGCTGAGGGACAGTGAAAAAAAATACCGAGAACTCAGTATTATCGATGGCCTCACGCAGCTCTACAATTCCCGGCATTTTTACTTTCAGCTTAAAATCGAATTAGACCGGTCGAACCGCTATGAACAGCCTTTAACCCTCCTCCTTCTTGATCTCGACAATTTCAAGGCATTCAACGACGCCTACGGTCATGTCGAGGGAGACCATGTCTTATGGCGACTCGGCCAGGTGGTCAAAAGATGCCTGCGCGAGACGGATTTCGCTTATCGTTATGGCGGCGAAGAATTCACCATCCTCCTGCCCATGACAACAAGCGCGGACGGCGCCGTTACAGCGGAAAGAATCCGGACAGAATTCAAAAAGGAGACTTTCTCCCCGGCGCCGGGTCAAGACGTCCAGGTGACAGTGAGCATCGGAATTGCGCAGTACAAGCCGCAGGAAGAGATGAAGGCCTTCGTTCACCGGGTTGACCAACTCATGTACCAGGGAAAGAAGAACGGAAAAGACAGGGTTTGTTCCGAGTCGTAACCTCTCATCACAAAGGGGACAACGCGATGAAAGATCAATCCAAGACAAATCAGGCGCGATCGGAATCAGAGCGCAGAAAGGTGGAGCAGGCTTTAAAGGAGAGTGAGGAAAGCGGCTGGACCATCCTTGAAAACATCCAAGAAGGCTATTATGAAGTGGATTTGGCCGGTAATTATACTTTCTTTAATTCTTCCATGTCTAAAATCCTCGGCTATAGCAAAGAAGAAATGATGGGCATGAACTACCGCCTATATACGGACAAAGAAAACGCCAAAAAGATTTTTCGTGATTTTAATGAGGTCTATCGGACTGGCATCTCATCAAAAGTGGATTATGAACAAATAGAGAAGGACGGGAGCAAACTGTATGTGGAAACGTCAGTTGCACTGATGAGGGATTCCGTTGGGCAACCGACCGGTTTCCGGGGCATTGTTCGCGATGTCACCGAGCGCAAGCGGGCGGAGGAAGCACTGGGGGAGAGCGCGGCACAGTATAGCCTGCTGGCGGAGCACATGACGGACATTGTGTGGATGATGGATCTGGACCTGAACGTTACCTGGTTAAGCCCGTCAGCCATGAAAGCAAGGGGATTCAGCGTGGACGAAATATCTGCGCTGCCCTTGGACAGGCAGTTGACACCTGAGTCGCTTGGAAAAGCAGTGAACTGGCTTGGAAAATTAATGCGTCTTGAGAAGGAAGGACGCAATTCAGAACCCGATGGCATCCTGTCAAGGGAGCTGGAGTTCTACTGTAAAGGCGGCCATACCATCTGGCTTGACTGCTCATTACAGTTCATCAGGGACGAGCAGGGAAAGGCGACGGGCATTCTTGCTGAGGGCAAGGACATCACGGCGCGCAAGCGGGTGGATAAGGAACTTCTACGTACCATCGAAAATCTCAGGAAAGCAGTGAACACGACCATTCAGGTTATGGTGTCCGCGGTGGAAACGAGAGATCCTTACACCGCCGGTCACCAGATCCGGTCCGCGGATCTTGCCCGTGCCATTGCCACGGAGATTGGACTTTCCCCGGAAAAGATCGAGGGCATCCGGATGGCCGGTTCCATCCATGACATTGGGAAATTATCGATACCCGCGGAGATATTGTCCAAGCCGACAAAACTGTCCGAACTTGAGTTTTCATTGATTAAAGAACACGCCCAAAAAGGATTCGAGATGCTGAAGGATGTGGAATCGCCCTGGCCGCTGGCGGAGATAGTCTATCAGCACCATGAGCGGATGGATGGGTCCGGCTATCCAAGACACCTGAAGGGGGAAGAAATTCTCATAGAGGCCCGAATTCTTGCTGTTGCCGACGTGATGGAAGCCATGGCTTCCCACCGACCTTATCGTCCCGGCCTGGGCATTGATGCAGCTCTGAATGAAATCGAGAAGAATAGAGGAATCTGTTACGACGATGCTGTAGCAGATGCCTGTCTAAGATTATTTCGGGAAAAAGGTTTTAAGCTCGAAGGACTTGATTATAAGCGGTAATCCTCACCTCAATTCGATACCGTCTGTCGTGGACTTGTAGGTGAAGGCGAGAGATCAGCCGGATCTTGATGTAATCCCTCTTCAATCAAGAATAGATACTCCCCCCTCAGGAACTGCAAAAGGATGCAAGGAAGGGATTAGACGGTAAAGGCGTCCTTGTTGCGGTTACGGTCGCGGAGCTCGGCGCGCTTCCCCCGGTTCCAGCCGGAGACCCAGCTCATATACTGGGTGATCCGGGCGAGGCCGTCCACCTCGGCGGAACCGCAATGGCTGCATTTCTCCAAGAGTCCCCGCAGGGTGGCGCCGCAGCCGGCGCAGGAGGTGAACTCGGGGGAAAAGACGATCTGGTTGCTCTGGGTCTCGCGAAATGCCCGGACGACCAGGGCGGCCAGGACGCCCGCCGGGGGCTCGGCGGCCCCCAGCTCGATGTGGGTTACGGCTCCCCCCCGGAAGAAGGGGTGGAAGCGTCCCTCCATCCGGATCCGCGTCAGCGGATCGACCGGCGCCGCCGGGTGCAGATGGGATGAATTGGTGTAGTAGATCTCCCCCTTGGCAAGATCGCCCCGGACGTAACGGCCCGGCAGCGGGGAGAACTGCTTCAGGTCGAGACGGGCAAAACGGTAGGCGGTCGTCTCTGCGGGGGTCTGTTCCAGGATCAATTTCATCCCGTGGACACCGCCGAGCCTTTCGGCCTCCTTCCGGATATGGCCGATGACCGAAAGGCCCCAAGCCAGGGCCTCTTCCGACTCGTGAAGCTGCCGTCCCTTGCGGATCTGGACGAGTTCGTTGAGCCCCGTCACCCCGATGAGATACGTCGCTTCCGTCATCCCGAGATAGGGCGACCCGTCGTTTTGCATCGCCAGCATGGCGAGCGGTCCGGCGTCGCCCAGGGAGAACAGTTTTTCGATGAAGCCGCGTTTCTGGATGTGGGCCTGGGCCGCGAGCCCCATCATCTCGTCGAGCAGAGAAAAAAGTTTGCCGTCGTCGCTTTCCCAAGCCCGGTATCCGAGGCGGGGAAGGTTGAGGGTGACGTTCTGAATCGACGCGCATCTCCTTTCCCAGGGCTCGCCTCCTCCCGTCGCTTCACCCTCCGGGTCCATGCAGCCGCAGGAGGCGATGCGGGCGCCCTGCTCCCGATCCAGAACGATGCAGGGATTCCCCTTCGCTGCGGCGACGCCGCAGACCTCCTCCAGAAACTCCCCGTTGCCGGGGGTGTGGAAGAATTCGTTCGTGATGTGGAGAATCGGCCGCGGAAAGATGAACGGCTTTTCGGTGGCGTCTCCCTGACGGTAAACCGCCATGAGCGCCCGGGCAAAACGCCGGGCTTCCTCCCCGTACTCCCGGAAGGTCCGGCCGATGGGCCTTCCGCCGGGACCGACCACGGGCAGCTCGGCCAGAGAAGGGGGGACCTCCCAGGAAAGATGGATGTCGGTGAAGATCGCCTGCCCCCCGCGGGCGGAGGTGAGCTGGGAAAATTCATAGATCAGCATCTGGGCGAACTGCTCGACCTCCCGCTCCCCCATCCCCGTCAGATAGGGAGCGAAGGAGAGGTTAACCGAATCCCAGCCGATCACGCCGGCGAAATGTCCCTGGAGCGAGGCCCCGAAACGGACCATGTGGGCAAGGAGGACCTCCGCATGACGCGCCGGCCCGGCAACCGTCACGGAATGGGGGAGCTTCAGGCCGAACCGTTTGAGATACTCGAGCGACTGGAAGGCGCTGTAGGGCCGGTCGATGTAGCCCAGACCGTGGAGGTGAAGATCGCCGGAGACATGGGCGTCTCCGATCTCCCGAGAGAAGACGTCGTGGAGGGCATATTCCCGCTTGATCCCCTCGACGAGGGCCAGGCTCGTCCCCTCGGGGGCGTGGGGAACGTTCGCGTTTTCCTTGTTCTGGTGGAAGATAAGCTGCCGGACGTCGTAGAGGGGGAAACCGAGGCGGGCGTGGAGCCGACGCGCCTGTTCCAACCCCCTCTCAATCAGCTTTGCATCCACGAGTTCCCGGATGAGCGCCGTCGTGAGGAGGCTGATCCCGGAGGAGACGATCTGTTTTTCCACCTCCCGGCTGATCGCCTCGGCGGTCTCTTCTTCGATCCCCGTCTCGCGGATCAGGGCCTCGACGATCCTCCGGCGGTTCCAGCGGACGGCCTCCTCGCCGGAGGTCCGGACGAAAAGCGTGATGTCGGTGGTTTCCGGATCGGTCGCCATATTCAGGTTCAAATGTTGGTTCGGGAAGCCCCGTCCACGGCGCCGAGGGTGCGCTCCGCCGCGCGGGCGAGGAGGTCGTCGTGGTCGTGGTTCAGGGAAAAGACCCGGAGATGGACAACCCGGGCCGGGATGAAGCGGTAGATCTCCCGGAGGGGCTCGGGGGAGGTCGTCCCCGTCGCGGGGTCGAAGATGTTCACCCGTTTTTCCGTCTCCGCCATCGGGTTGATCGGTCGCGGGTCCTGCGTCGCCAGATCGACGCGGAAGACCTTGTTCTTCAGCGCCCCGGGAAGAAAGGAGCGGATCCGGGCCTCGTAATCCCCGGCGCCGGAAAAACGGGTCCCCTTCTGGAGCTGGTCGATGGAGAGCTCCGCCGCGAAGGACATCTTCCACTTGACCTCCCGGCGGTGGAGTTTTTCCCACTCCCGCGCAAGCATCTGCCGCTGCGGATCTTCGCTGTCCAGCCACGACCGGACCTCCGAGAAGAGCTGCCACTCGTCGCAATCCAGGTACGTATCCAGGTCTTCGGCGGGATTCAAGGGCAGGATCATGTCCATCGTATCCCGGAAGATCTCCTGGAGGTGGAGGTCGAGCGCCCGCGTCGTCCGGTGGAAATAAACGTTGGAATAGAGGTTCAATCTCGCGTTCAAAAAGCGGCTGAGCGCCGAGACGCCCGCCTGGTGAAGCGTGAGGCCTTCCTTTGTAAAGAAGGTGTAGAAGCGAAGCCGGACGATGTCCACGATATCGAGAGAAAACCCCGTCATGAAGGCGTCGCGCTGGACGTAGTCCAGATTATCGACGGTGTAGGTGCCCGAGAAGAGCTGGCGGAGCAGTTGAAGCCACCGGGGCGCGCCGTCGTCTCGTTCCTCCGGCATCCGGATCAGGAAGGCCACTTGAGCGGGATCCAGCGTCTCGCCTTCGGCAAAGGGTCCCGACGGGCTCCGCCGGATCCGGGAGATCACCCTGCCCAGTTTCCGGCAGATGATCAGGCGGCCGAGGTCTTCGTGGGTGATGCCGTAGCCGTCGAGAAAATGGTCGTCGAAGAAGTGACCGTAGGGGCCGTGACCCACGTCATGGAGGAGACCGGCCACCCGGAGGAGCTCCTCCACGCAGTTCGGGGAGGGGGCGTCCGGACAGACCTCCTTCAGGGACGGGTAGAGATGGCGGCCGAACTCGCCCGCCATGTGCATCGTTCCCAGGGAATGCTGAAACCGTGTATGCTCGGCCGCCGGATAAACCCAGCGGGCGCTCTGGAGTTGGTAAATCCGCCGGAGACGTTGCACCCAGGGAGAGTCGATCAGGTCCTTCTCGGTTTTTTCGCCGCCGTTCCCCGCGGGGACGGTGAAGGAGGCGTACCGGTATATGGGATCGGCGATCAGCGCCATCCCCTGGTAAATTCCCGCATATTCGGCCGGCGTCGTCTTCATGGGGGTATCTTTACAGCATTCCTGTCCAAATAGCAAACGGGGGGATTTACACGGTCATAATTTATTGTTGACAATCACGGCTGTCCGGTTAAAGTTAGATAAGCACCATGTAATATGTTGATATTGGAAAGTAAATGATCCATTTTCATTTTTTCGATTTGAATTTACATTGCGCATTCTGGCCCGTACCTTCTTCTTAACAATGGGAGGGAGGGTTGCCGATGAATGCCGGGATCTCCCTCCGCATCACGGTATTCGTCTCTCGAACCCGGGAAGGATGTTATCCCTCTTCCCGCTTCCGGAGTCGGTGCTTGATCATCTTGAGCTGGAGGCCCTTCCTGCTCAGCCCCAGCCGCTCGGCCGCTCGTGTGACGTTGCCGTCGCACTCCTCGATGCAGCGGGCGATAATCTGTTTTTCCATCTCCTCCATGTGGCTTCTCAGCGCGTCGCGTCCGGACGTTTCCGCAAGAGCTGACGTTGCCGGGCGGGGTTCCCGCGCGGCCTGCGCGACCTCCGGTGGGACGAGCGCCATCGTAAGGAGGGGTTCCTCCGCCATCAGAACCATCCGTTCGATGAGGTGTTCCAGCTCCCGGATGTTCCCCGGCCAAGGGTAGGCGAGGAGGCAGTCCCGGACCTCCGGATCGAGACCATTGACCTGCCTGCCCAGCTTCCGGTTGAACTTCGTGAGAAAATGGTCCGCCAGGGGAAGAATGTCCTCGGGCCGCTCCCGGAGCGCCGGGACCTGTATGGGGAAGACGTTCAGGCGGTAGAAGAAGTCCTCACGGAATTTTCCCTCCCGAACCTCCTGCACGAGATTTCGGTTCGTGGCGGCGATCAGACGCACATCCACCGAGATCGTCTTCAGGCCGCCGACGCGTTCGAAGCTCTGGTCCTGGATTGCCTGGAGGAGCTTCGCCTGCATGTCCCGCGGGATCTCCCCGACCTCGTCCAGGAAGAGGGTTCCCCGGTGGGCCAGCTCGAACTTCCCCGGTTTCGCGGCAACGGCGCCGGTGAAAGCCCCCTTTTCGTATCCGAAGAGCTCGCTTTCCACGAGGTTCTCCGCAATGGCGGCGCAGTTGATCTTGATGAAGGGCTGTTCTTTCCGGGCGCTGTGCCGGTGGATGGCGCGGGCGATCAGCTCCTTGCCCGTCCCCGTCTCCCCTGTGATGAGTACGGTAGTCATCGCGGGGGAGACCTTCCGGACGATCTCATGAATCTCGGCCATGCGGCAGCTCTCCCCGACGATTCGGTCGGGATCGGCATCGCCAGCCGCCGCCGAGAGGTCGCGGTCGCCGAGTTGCCGGGTCTTGACCGCCTTCAGGATGACCGTCTTGAGTTCATCCTGTTCGAAGGGTTTGGTGAGGTAATCGAAGGCCCCCTTCTTCAGGGCGTCTACGGCGTTTGCCACGGTGCCATGGGCGGTGAGAATGATGACGGGCAGGGAGGGATCGTCCTGCATGATCCGGTCGAGGAGACCCATGCCGTCGAGCCCCGGCATCTTGAGGTCCGTGGCGACGGCGGCGATCTTCTCCTCCCGGAGGATCTTCAGGGCCTCCAGGCCGTCCGCGGCCGTGACCACCTCATAACCCTCCTTTTTCAGCATGGCTTTGAGGACCAATCGCATATTCAGCTCGTCGTCCACAACGAGGATCTTCGCCGCCTTCATGCCGGTGCCGTTCTTTTTCTTTCGTTCCCGCGCGATTTCCATTCTCTGCTATCCCTCGTATATCTTAAGTCGATGGGACAGCTCTAACAGATTTGGGGACAGATTTCAAATCTGTCCCCAATGTTTTTTGCGACTTTTTACGAGAGCGTCAAATTCCGTCTTCCTACCGCACCGTTTCGAGGCGGATGTAGAAGATCGTCCCCTGGCCGGGGATCGACTTCACCCGGATCCGCCCGCCGTGGTTCCGGATGATCCGCTGGCAGACGGCCAGCCCCAGCCCGACCCCCCGCTCCTTGGTCGTGAAGAAGGGGGTGAAGATCTGTTTGAGCGCCTCGCGGCGAATTCCCAGACCCGTATCCCGGATGGAAATGCCCACCGCGTCGCCGGCGTCGCTTTCGATCCGCGACGTCCGGATGGTCAGCATGCCGCCCTCCGGCATCGCCTCGATCGCGTTGAGGGCGATGTTCAGAATCACCTGGTGAATCTGTTCCTGATCCATGGGGACCGGCGGCAGATGAGGATGGAGCTCCAACTGGATATGGATACGGGCCGAAATTCTGTCCGCCTCGATGAGGGCCATGGCCTTTTCGATGACCGCGTTGATCGGTCGCGGGCGGAGCTCCGGCGCGTAGGGCCGGGCGTAATCGAGAAACTGCGAGACAACCCGGTTCAGGCGGTTCACCTCCTCGGTGATCACGTCGAGAAGTTTCCGCTGCTCCTCTCCCTCCACCTCCGAACGGAGGACCTGGGCGGCCCCCTTGATCGAACCGAGGGGGTTCCGGATCTCGTGGGCGAGGACGGGGGCCATCTTCTCCAGAAGGAGCGCCTTTTCCCTCTCCAACTTCTCGTCCAGGTCATAGGGCGAGGTGAAGACGTCCTTGATCTCGGGGTAAATTGTCGTGAGCAGCCGTTTCAGGATAACCTGGAACGGTCCGATGGCGATGACGATGAGGAAGGAGACCATGAAGACGAGCGTGAACGGCGGCGCGGGCCCCTTTCCGAAGAAGCCGATGACGAGGTAGAAGACGATGGTCGTGAAGAGGGTGACGACCAGGATCACCAAGGCACGGGTCATGATGTCGTGGAGCTCCGTCAGATGGGGGTGGGTGATCATGATCAGGATGAAATAGAGCATGCCGGCGACGACCAGGTTGAACAGGGGCGGGATGCTGTAGGTGGCGATGGCCGCGGTGCAGGCGATGATGAGGTAGACGATGCGCTTCTTTTCCGCGCCCGCCGCTTTCTTTTTTGCATAGGCAATCAGGGAGAGATAGCACAGGAGCAAAACCGCGTCCGCGTAGAGGTACATGAACGTCCCCAGGTACTTCCAGCCCGCGACGGGGGTGAAGAGGACCGCGGCGAACCCGGTGCTGAACAGGAGCGTGTTGCGGACGTCCCGCTTCCGGAGCAGGGTCTGCTCCTCACAGAAGTCCCGGCTGAACTTGATCGTGAGGGGGGGGATGGCAAGGAGCCCCAGACCTTCGACGAGAAGCCAGGCGCCGGAATGGAAGAACGGGTTGAAGAAGACGCCCCCCTTGTGGAAGGCGATGGCCAGGCAGAGGGCGGCGAAGGAGAGGTGCAGTGGCTCCCGCTTCTTATTGATCATCAGGGCGACGGACACCGTGATGCCCACCGCCGTCAGCATGAAAATTTCCATAGGGAACGCATACCGTAATCCCCGTCGGGAAGTCAAGAAGGGTGAGCGGCGCTGCGTAACGGGCTTCGCACTCCGACCGGTTGTTACGCACCCGGAGGCCGTATCTACGGGGCGGAAGCCCCTCCCGAAAGCGGCGTCGTTCAACGCCAACGGTCCGTCCCGGTTGTGCTTTTGGGGTATCTACGGTCCCATCCAATGTTGTGGCACGGTTGATGCTCATTACCGTGCAACCGGCCGGTGCGGCACCGGATTGTTACGTCCGCGGCCCGCGCGGGGGACAGAAAAAGGCAATGGAGCGAGGCGTTTTCTCATGGATTTCAATCTGAGCGAAGAGCAGAAACAATACCTGGAAACCGTCCGCCGTTTCGTCGGCCGGGAGATCACACCCCGTGTCATGACCCTGGAGAAGGGCCACGCCTTCCCCTTTGACATCATCCGGAAGGCCTGGGACCTCGGCATCCTGAACCTCTCCATCCCGGAGACCGTCAAGGGTTACAGCCTCGACCTTATCTCGACGGCCCTGATCATTCGGGAGCTTTCGTACGGGGACAGCGGCATTGCCACGTCGGCCATGTGCAATGATCTGGCCAATGCCGTGATCGCCATGCACGGTACGGAGGCGCAGCAACAGTCCTTCTTAGTTCCCTTCGTGGAGCGGCCGCTCCTGGCCTCTTTCTGCCTTACGGAACCGGGGGCGGGTTCAGACAACTCCGCCATGATGACCGCCATTCGGAAAGGAAAGGACGGGAAATACCTGCTCAACGGAGCGAAATGCTTCATCACGAACGCCTCGTTTGCCTCACAGTTTACCGTCTTTTGCAAGGTCGGCAAACCCTCTTCGCCCTTCATCGCCTGCGTCGTCGTCCCCGCGCTGGCCGTGGAACCGGATACGGCGGAGGCCGGCTCCCAGGCCTGCCGGGAGATCCCGCTTCCATGCGGGGGGCGGATCGTGACGGGAAAGCCGGAGGACAAGTTGGGACAGCGCCTCTCCAATACGGCGACCGTCACCTTCGAGGACGTTGAGATCAGCAACGATCAGATCATCGGCGACCGGCGGCTCGGCTTCCAGTACCTCACCGACGTCCTCGACTACGCGCGTCCCATGGTGGCCGCGATCGGCGTCGGTCTCGCCCGGCGCGCACTGGACCTCACCCTGGCCTACACGCGGGAGCGCCGCCAGTTCGGCCAGCGGATCTGCGACATGCCCGTCGCGCGGGAGACCTTGGTTGCCATGTGGAAACGGGTCGAACTGGCGGAGATGGCCCTGATGAAGGCGGCCTTCCTGGTCCAGAAGGGGGCGCCCGATCGGGGCGTTTACGCCTCGCTCGCCAAGAATCTGGCCGCAGAGGCGGCCGTCTTCTGCGCGACGGAGGGGTTGCACCTCCACGGCGGATACGGCTTCATCTCGGAATACGAGATCTCGAAGCTCATCCGGGACGCCCAGATTATCGACATCTACGAAGGGGTCCGCGAGGTCCAGAACATGATCATCGGCCGGGAGTTGGTCTGATGCTCTACCTGCACGGCATCGGCCATTTTCATCCGGAGAACGTCATCACAAACCGGTTTCTGGAGGAGCTCGGGATCGGGACCGACGAGGCCTGGATCCTCGAACGCGTGGGGATCCGCGAGCGACGGACGGTCCTCTCCCTGGATTATATCCGCCGGACGAAGAACCACGATCCGCGTGCGGCCCATGAG
Source organism: Syntrophaceae bacterium (assembly GCA_003141195.1). Lineage (GTDB taxonomy): Bacteria > Desulfobacterota > Syntrophia > Syntrophales > UBA5619 > UBA5619. Next base: position 18,986 of record PLLC01000106.1, on the reverse strand, counting down.
GCGAGCCTCTACCGGAACGCCGAGACCGCTGCGGCCGCGGCGCGGATGGCCCTCGACCGGGCGGGCCTCAGACCTGACGACATCGGCCTTGTCATCTCGGGTTGCTGCGCCCCCTCCTGCTCGACGCCGGCGGAGGCGGCCACGGTGGCGGCGGAACTGGGGATCGACGCCCCCTGTCTCGACGTGAATTCGGCCTGCACGAGCTTCGGGATGCAGATCGATCTGCTCAGCCGGATGGCGGCGGACCGACTTCCCCCATACGTACTCATCGTCCAGCCGGAGAATATCACCCGCGCTATCGACTTCAGCGACCGCTCCACAGCCGTTCTGTTCGGCGACGGGAGCGCCGCCGCCATCGTTTCGGCCTCGGTGAAGGCGCGGGCGGCCTTTGTGGTATCCCGTTGCGGGACGAACGCCTCGGCCTGGGAGAAGGTGAATATTCCCCCGATGGGCCATTTCCGTCAGGACGGCCATGCCGTCCAGGGGTTCGCCATCCGCCGGATGACGGAGTCCGTCCGTTGCCTCATGTCCGTTCCGGGCAACGGCAATGGCAATGGCGAGCGGTTCCGTTTCATCGGCCACCAGGCGAACCTGATGGCCCTCAGGACCGTCTGCGAACGGGCGGCGATCCCGGAGGAGCAGCACTGGTACAACGTGGACGAATTAGGGAATACGGGCTGCGCCGGAGCGCCCGCGGTTCTGAGTCGGCACTGGGAAGAGCTGTCTCCCGGCGACCGCGTGGCCATTTGCCTCGTAGGCGCCGGCCTGACGTGGGTTCATCTGCTTCTCGCCGTCGAAGAAAATCGGAGGGCGTCATGACCTACGAAGAGTTTCAGGAGTGTTCCCATTTCGGACAGGAGGAGCTCATCGCATTTGCCTACGGGACCCTGGTGGAAGACCCCCCGGGAGGCTTTGTGGCCCGCTTGCCGGCGCCGCCTTTTTTGATGGCGGACCGGATCCTCGAAATCCGGAGGGATGGCCGTCAGGGGAGGATCACGGCCGAGCAGGATATTCGCCTCGATGCCTGGTACTTCCAGTGCCACATGCCCGGCGATCCGGTCCAGCCCGGCTGCCTCTGCGTGGACGCCATCTGGCAGCTTCTCGGTTTCTTTTGCGTCTGGCGGGGGGCGCTCGGTTCCGGCCGGGCGCTCGGTTGCAGCGAGGTGGTCTTCAGCGGCCAGATCCGGCCCTTCAACCGGCTCGTGCGCTACGAGATCAAGGTGCGGCGCTTTACCCATCTCAAGGAATCGGGAGCGAGCCTCGTCGTCGGCGAGGGGCGGGTCTCCGTCGACGGCGGGGAGATCGCCGAGATCCATGGGGCGCGGACGGGCGTCTTTCAGGGAATCGCCTATCCGGACTACCCCCGTCGGTCGGCGAACGCCGTCGGCGGTCGGATGGATCGAAAATAGTGGGGGACAGATTTGAAATCTGTCCCCGGGAGAGAGCAAAAGGGAGTTGCTCAATGAGTGAAAAGAAGGTGGCTTTGGTGACGGGAGGCGCAACGGGGATCGGGGCGGCCTGCGTGCGGGAGCTGGCGGCGAAGGGTTTTCGCGTAGGGATCCACTACCGGACGAGCGCGGCGGCCGCGGTTTCCCTGCTTGCGGAGATCGGCGACGGATTCCTCCTTCCGGCGGACCTGGCCACAATCGATCAGGTGGATGCCTTGATGGAACGGCTGAAGGCGCAGACGGATCGCCTCGACGTCCTCGTGAACAACGCCGGGGTCGCAATCGACGCCGACATGCAGCGGATGCGGATCGAACAGTTCGACATGCAGCGCACCCTGCTGCGGGGCACCTGGTACCTGACGAAGCGCGTCCTCAGGCAATACATGCTCCGCGCGGATAGCGGCCGGATCATCAACATTTCGAGCGTCGTCGGCCATACGGGGAACGCCGGCCAGATTCCCTACGCAATGGAAAAGGCAGCGATGGACGCGCTGACGAAATCGCTGGCTGCCGAGCTCCGGGGTCGGAACATCCTGGTCAATTCGGTCGCCCCCGGGTTCATCGCAACGGAGATGACCTCCCGCCTGCCCGAAGGGGTCCGGGCGGGCATCCTCGACCGGATTCCCCTCGGCCGGATGGGGCGGCCCGAGGAGGTTGCGCAGATGGTCGGTTTTCTGGCCACGGCGGGCTCGTACATTACCGGAACGGTGATTCATGTGAATGGAGGACTGTATGGAGGCTGATCGCATCCTGCGGGGGCGGATTCTGGAGATGGTACCCCAGCGGCACCCTTTCCGGTTCATCGAGGAGATCCTGGAACTGGACGAGGAACACGTCGTCGGCGTCTACCGCTTCCGCAGCGATGAATATTTCTACCCGGGCCATTTTCCGGGCCTTCCCATCACGCCGGGGGTCATTCTGATCGAGACGATGGCCCAGACGGGCGTCGTGGCCTTCGGCCTCTACCTGAACCTGCTCCGAAGGGAGGGGGAGAAGAAGATCGAGGATCCCGTCACGTTGTTTACGCTCATGGAAAAGGTGGAGTTCAGCGGCGTGGTCTGCCCCGGCGAGTTCGTCCGGGTTACGGGACGGAAGGTTTATTTCCGCGGAAATCAGCTCAAGGTCAACTGCATCATGACGCGGCCGGACGGCGAGGAGGTCTGTTCCGGCATCCTTGCGGGGAAAGGGGTCCCGTTGGAAAAGTTTATGGAACAGAAGGAACGGGGTCCCGCGCCGATCCTCGCGGGGCGGGTCAAAGAGGAGACAAGATTATGAAACGCAGGGTCGTCGTTACGGGGATGGGGGTGGTCGCACCGAACGGCCACGGACTGGATGTATTCGCACAGGCCCTGCGGGAAGGGCGTTCGGGTATCCGTCATATTCCGGAATTGGCGGCGTTGAACTTCGGCTGCCAGGTCGGGGGCGTTCCGGAGGGATTCGATGCGATACGGCAGCGCTATTTCGATCATGAGAAGCTCCTGTCGCTCAACGACAACATCGGCTATGCCTCCGTGGCGGCCGTGGATGCCTGGACCGATGCGGGTTTCGCCGTCCCCGAGGCCGAAGACGACCGCGTGGATTGGGAGACCGGGGTAATCGCCGGCTCAGGGATCGGCGGGATGGACACGATCGCCCGGACAGTGGTTCCGATGGTGAACGAAGGGAAGGTCCGGCGTATGGGGAGCAGGATCGTCGAGCAGGTGATGAACAGCGGGACGAGCGCGCGGGTCGCGGGACTGCTGGCCCTGGGAAACCAGGTGACTTCGAATTCCTCGGCGTGCAGCACCGGAAACGAGGCAGTCATTGAAGCGGTGGCGCGCATCCGGCTCGGACTGGCCACCCGGATGCTGGCGGGCGGCTCGGAGGGGGCCTCGCCTTACATCTGGGCCGGTTTTGATGCGATGCGAGTGATCTGCCGGAAGTTCAACGACCGGCCGGAAGAGGCCTCCCGGCCGATGAGCGCGACCGCCGCCGGTTTTGTCCCCGGTGCGGGCGGGGCGTTCCTTCTCCTGGAGGAATTGGGATCGGTCCGGTCGCGGGGAGCGCGGATCTACGCCGAGGTGCTGGGCGGGATGGTGAACTGCGGCGGCCACCGGATGGGGGGCACCATCACCGCGCCGAACCCGGAGGGGGTGAAGCGGTGCATCCGCGGGGCCGTGGCCGACGCGGGGATTTCGCCTCGCGAGATCGACGCCATCAACGGCCACCTGACGGCAACCTACGCCGATCCGATAGAGGTGAAGAACTGGTCGGCCGCCCTGGAGCGGGGTCCGGAAGATTTTCCCTGGATCAACTCGACCAAGTCGATGATCGGACACTGCCTGGGGGCGGCCGGCGCAATCGAATGCGTGGCCGTCGTCCTGCAGCTCCGGGACGGATTTGTACATCCGTCGCTGAACTGCGGGGATCTCCATCCGGAGATCGCCCCCTACGAACGGAGGATCCCTCATTCCGCCGTAGCCTGTCCGGATCTCAAGGTCGTGGCCAAGGCCGGCTTCGGCTTCGGCGATGTGAACAGCTGTCTTATTTTCAGAAAATGGGAACCATGAATGGGACTTTTTCAACAAACAGAAAGAGAGAGGAAAGATCATGAGTGAAGAACAGATTACGAAGAAGATCATCGACATCCTGCGGGGGTACGTGAAGGATTCGGCCCTTCTGGAGAAGGCGACGCCCAAAACCCACATCCTCAAGGACCTGCGGGTCAATTCGGCGAGGCTCGTGGACATCATCATCAAGTGCGAGGACGTGTTCGGGACCATGATCGACGACGACGAGGCCGATCGGATCGCGACGATCGGGGACGCGGTACTTCTGATCCAGCAGAAGGCGGCGTAAAGCCGGTCATGGAAAAGCGGGAGCGTTTTCTTCTCGGGTTGCAGTACGTTCTGGGGCGAATCGCCGTCCTCGCGACGGCACCGCTCTGCTTCCTCTTCGTCCGCCTGATGGGCTATCGCATCCGCGACCTGAAGCGGATCCGGAACGAAGTCAAGCGCATGTACCGGGAGCACGAGGGGCCTTGGCTTGTCTGCCCGAACCACTTGACCCTGATCGATTCGTTCGTGATCAGCTATGGGATGGCTTCCCTGGCGGATCATATCCTCCATTTCCGGCGGGTTCCCTGGAACCTGCCGGAACGGAAGAATTTTCAGCAGAACCCCTTCATCGCCCTCCTGTGCTATTTGCTGAAGTGCCTGCCAGTCGACCGGGGCGGAAGCCGCGAAGGGCTCCATCGGCTCCTCGAAAAGTGCTGCCGGGTTCTGGATTGGGGGCAGGGGCTGATGATTTTTTCGGAAGGGGGGAGGTCGCATTCGGGGCGGGTAAACCGGGAGAACTTCTCCTACGGCGTCGGCCGCTTCATCGACAAATGCAACCGTTGCCGGGTGATGCTCGTCTATCTCCGGGGCGACGGGCAGGAGACCTACGGGACGATGCCCCGGTTCGGGGAACGGTTCACGATAACCGCGGAGGTCTTCGATCCGGGAAGGGCGAACGGCGGGGGACTCCGTGTCCAGCGGGAATATGCGCGGCGGATCGTGGAACGGCTCGCTGCATTGGAGGATGCCTGCTTTGCCTCCCGTGGGTAACGACGTCGTCGATCTCGCGGCGCCCGGCAACCTCGACAAGAGCGGGGACAGCCGCTTCTGCGGCCGCGTCTTCACCGCGGAGGAACGGGCTATCATTGCCGGGGCGGCGCGACCCGACGGGCTCCTCTGGGCGTTCTGGGCGGCGAAGGAGGCGGCCTACAAGGCCGTCAGCCGCGCTGATCCGGCGGTCTGTTCGATCCCCCGGCAATACCGTGTGGTTCTGGATACGGGGAATGCGGCGGGAACAGCCGCCCGTCTCGCAGGGAAAGTGATCACCCCCGGGGGAGAACTGGTGCTCCGGATCGCCCTAACGGCAGACTGGGTTCATGCGCTGGCGGCGGGATCGGAGGAAGATATCGAGAGGATCTGTCAGCACGTGGAGCTACGAGAAGGGACGGGGAGCGACGTAAATCCCTCGGCCTTCGTCCGGGGGGCGCTCCTCCGGGAGATCGCGCGCCGTCTCGATTGTCCTGTTGGCGATCTGTCCGTCGTCAAAAACCCCGACGGTCTCGGCGCTCCCCGCGTCCTTTTCCGCGGAGACCTGCTCGCCGCAGAGGTCAGCCTCAGCCACGACGGCCGATTTGCGGCCTTCGCCTTCGATCCCGCTACCCTCATTTCCGCTGACTGCACCGGATGAAACGAAAATCCCCGCGGACGTAACCGGCGGCCTCAGCCGATTCCGGAGAGGTCGGCGAAATTTTCGCCCAGTAGCCGCCGCCGCATGCCCGGATCCGGGAAGAGACGCTCGATCCGCCGCTTGAGGAAGCCGTAATCGAACTTGCCGTCGGCGGCCGGGAAACCGAAGGGGCCGTCCGTGCCGAAAAGGCAGCGTTCCGGGCCGAGGAAGGCAACCGCCTCCCGGGTCGTCCTGTCACCGAGGTAGGTCGACTGGGAGAGGTCCACGAAGATATTCTTCCGCTCGCGGATTGCCGGCCATGCGTCGGAAAACAGCGGAAAGGCGCCATGGGCGAGGATCAGCGTGAGGTCGGGGACCTGCCGCAGAAGGGCCTCATAATCGCCGTGGGAACCAAACCCGGCATGGATCAGGAGCGGCTTGCCGAGGGAGGAGAGGAGACGGGCGACGGGTGCGAGCTCCTCCGGCGGATACCGGTGCCAGAAGGGATGGGCCTTCGCCCCCACGAAACCGGGTTCGTTTTGCCACCGCTCCATTTCCCGGACAGGGTCGCGCCGCCCGCGGGGGTTGACGAAAACCCAGCCGGCAAATCGCTGCGGGCAGCCCCGTACGGCTACGAAGACGGCATCGTTGTCGGGATCGGGTTCGATCCGGAAAACACCGAGCGGGAGTTTAACGTCGCCCTCCTTCGTGAAACTGTCGATCATCAGCCGCCCAATGGCGCGAAGCGACCGGTGGGTGATGAGGATCTGGAGAAGTCCGATCAGCGGACGGGCCGGTTCCGGGAAAGGGTCCACCATCGCTCCCATGAGCGCCGCCTTCTCTACACCGGCTTCGTCCATCCGTTGCAGGAGCTCCTCCCGGCTGAGAAGCCTCTCCTCCAGGTGATAATGGCAATCAATAATCATGTTCCGGTCTCCTTTCTTCGGGTGGTTCAAAAAACTGGTTCATCCGGTTGATGCGTACTTCGTGAAAAAGGATGAGATCAAAGCCCGATAGCAAGCAGCATCACTTTCAGGTTGTAATCATGCGCTCTTTTAGCAATACTTATCACAATCTGTCAATTAACGAATTCGGGAAGAGGGTTTACGCCCTTGATCTCGCCTGCGTGTAACGATTACCAACCAAAAATCTCATTAGTTGCCGAGACAATAAAACTTCCCGTAAGGAACAAATTTCTGATAGAATTTATCTAAGACAGTTTTTTAAGTGCCCGCTCTGGCAAAAGGTGTTATCCATGGCCGTCAAACTGAAGTCGCTTGGTCTGTGCTTAGGGGCATCGACTATTTCTCTCGTTCAAGTGGAGCAGGAACTGGAAGACAATCGGGTGCTTTCACCACACATTAGCGCCCATTCCCTTCAGGCTCATGAGGGCGATCCCAAACGCTGCCTGGTTCAGGCTCTCAAAGGCGTGGATATACAGTTCTTCGATCGGATTACCGCCACCGGCCGCAAGTTCCGACGGTTCGTCAATTTAACGTCCATCCCGGAACCGGAGGCGGTGGAGTGTGCCTACGCCTTCGTTAAGCCACCCGATATCGACTGCCCAGCCATCGTATCAGCCGGCGGCGAAACTTTCATGGTGTATGTGCTGAATCGGTCGGGACGCATCACAAACGTGGTCACCGGCAACAAGTGCGCCTCCGGGACCGGCGAGTTTTTTTTGCAGCAGTTGCGCCGCATGAATGTGAGCTTGGAGGAGGCTGCGCAATGGGCGGGAGTGGAGACACCATATCACGTGTCGGGCCGCTGCTCGGTGTTTTGCAAGTCGGACTGCACCCATGCCACCAACAAGGGTATTCCCAAGCCGCAGGTGACCGCCGGCCTGTGTAAAATGATGGCCGACAAGATCCTGGAGCTGTTGAAAAAGGTGGAGCGGCGCAACATCATGATCATCGGCGGTGCGGCCCAGAACCGCATGATGATCGAATACCTCCGCCAGGAGATCCCCGGCCTGGTCGTGCCGGAGACGGCATCCTATCTGGAAGCCCTGGGGGCTGCCCTATGGGGTCTGTCCCATGAAACCGCTCGTTTTCCAGGGTTTGCCGAGCTCTTTGTCACGAGAGCAACCTCCTTCGACAGCCTGCCGCCACTGACTGATTTCGCCGGCCAGGTTGAGTTCAAAACGATGGAACGGGATACCATCCGGCCTGGGGATGCCTGCGTTCTGGGTCTCGATGTCGGCTCCACCACCACAAAAGCCGTGCTCGTGCGCCGATCGGACCATGCCCTTTTGGTTTCCGTATATTTGCGCACTAACGGAGATCCGGTGGGCGCCTCCCGCCAATGCTATCGCTCGCTTTTCGAGCAGGTCCGGCAGAAGGTCGATCCGCAAGCGATCCGCATCGAAGGCTTGGGCGTCTGCGGCTCGGGCAGGCAGATTGCGGGGCTGCACGCCCTCACGGAAGGGGTCATCAACGAGATCGTTGCCCACGCCACGGCCGCCGTCTATTTTGATCCCCAGGTGGACACCATTTTTGAAATCGGCGGCCAGGACGCCAAATACACCTATATCATCAATTCTGTCCCCTCCGACTACGCCATGAACGAAGCGTGTTCGGCGGGCACCGGCTCATTCCTGGAAGAATCGGCCCACGAGACGTTGGGGTTGAAAATGGATGATATTGCTGAGACGGCCTTCCGAGGGAAGCGTCCGCCCAACTTCAACGACCAGTGCGCTGCTTTTATCGGCTCGGATATCAAGAACGCGATCCACGAAGGGGTGGCCCGCGAGGACATCGCTTCCGGACTGGTATACTCGATCTGCATGAACTACTCCAACCGCGTCAAAGGCAACCGGCCGGTCGGGGAAAAAATCTTCATGCAAGGCGGAGTATGCTATAACAGCGCGGTACCGCTGGCGATGGGGGCGTTGATCGGCAAACCGATCATCGTCCCGCCGGAACCCGGGTTGATGGGCGCGTTCGGCGTCGCCCTGGAAGTCCAGAAACGGATTGAAGAGGGTCTCATGGCGGCGAAGCCCTTCGATCTCGAAACCCTTGCCCGACGGGAGGTCGCTTACGGAAAGACATTCACCTGCCGGGGCGGGAAGGAAAAGTGCGATCGGCGGTGCCCGATCGCCGTCATCCAGGTGGAGGGACAAAAATACCCGTTCGGAGGCGCCTGCAATCGCTATTACAACATCCGCCGGAACGTGCACTACGACACGGAGAGACTCGATCTGGTGCGGATCCGCCAGAAGCTTATCTTTCAAACATATGGCGCACCGCCGGATAAGGAGAAAGTTCGATCCTATAAAGGCCGGGTGGGGCTCAACCGCAGCTTTCTCGTCAACACCTATTATCCGCTATACTCCAATTTTTTCAACGAACTGGGTTTTGACGTCGTTCTGCCCGATCACCCCAGTCAGGAAGGCATTGATCAGTGCGGCGCGCCTTTCTGTTACCCGGTAGAACTGGCTCACGGGTTCATCTGTTCGCTCCTTGAGAGTGAAAATCCCCCGGATTTTCTGTTTCTGCCCCACTTCAAAGCCATCCCAGGCCAGAATGAAGGCAGCAGTTCCCAGTCCCAGGTATGCCCCCTGGTGCAGGGGGAGACTTTCTACCTTCAGACCGCCTTTAGCGGAAAACTCGGTCAACTCATCGGAGGAGGCGCCCGACTCTTAACGCCGCTCTTAGACTTATCCGGCGGGATTGAGAGCGCTGAAGAACCTTTAATAGGAACAGCGCGCCATATGGGAGTCGGCCGCCGGGCGGCGCGAGAGGCCTTCGCCGTTGCCCTGCAGAAGCAGCGAGACTGTTTCTTAAATATGAAAGAAACAGGCAGGCGAATGCTCTCTGAGCTCGAATCGGATCCGGATAAATTTGGGGTTGTCATCTTCGCACGACCGTACAACGGATTTACCGGGGAAGCTCACATGGGCATCCCTCACAAATTCGCCACCCGGGGAATTCCCGTGATTCCCATCGATTTCCTCGATCTGGAACAGGAGCGCTCAAAAAGACACATGTACTGGGGCATGGGAGATCTTATACTTAAGGCTGCATGTTTTGTGGAAAAGCACCCTCAGCTCTTTGGCGCCTATATCACCAATTTTTCCTGCGGACCGGATTCTTTTATCATCAGCTACTTTCGCGATATCATGGGACGTAAGCCCTCCCTTACCTTGGAGCTTGACAGCCACACCGCCGATGCCGGCATCGAGACCAGGGTGGAGGCTTTTCTTGATATCGTCCGGAGCTACCGTCAACTGATGGCAAGGCGGCTGATCTCACCGCGACAGCGCACGTTCAACCCCGCCCGGGTGATTCTCGAAAACGGCTCGACCAGAGTCGTCACGTCGTCGGGAAAGACATTGGCCCTGACCGACCCGCGGGTGGAAATACTCATCCCTTCGATGGGAAAGTTCGGAACAGAGGCGTTTGCCGCGACTTTAAGGGGGTGCGGGTGTAATGCCAGGGCTCTGCGAGAAAACGACAAAGCCATCCTCAAGCTCGGTCGGGCAAACACCTCCTGCAAGGAATGCTTGCCGTTGATCCTGACCACCGGAACCCTGTTGAGCTACATCAACAACGGCAGACGTAAGGGCGAGATTCTGGTTTACTTCATGCCGACCGGCGCCGGTCCCTGCCGCTTCGGCCAGTACGCAGTTTACATGGAGGACTTGATCCGGAGACTGGGAATACCTGATGTGGCGCTGCTTTCGCTGTCCTCGGATAATTCCTATTCGGGCATGGACAAGCATTTCGAACGTCATGCCTGGTGGGCGGTGGTTGTTTCCGATGTCATGGAGGACATCCGTTCGATGCTTCTTGCAAACAGCGTCGATCCCATTGCCGCCGGGGCCATCTACTCTGATGAATGGCGGAAGATTCTTCTGGCCCTGGAGAAGGGAAACTTTGATATTCTGACAGCACAGCTGTCCGAGTGCGCCGACCGCCTGAGCGCCATACCGCTGAAGCGTTCAGTGCACAGTGTGGCCGTGATCACGCTGACCGGTGAAATATTTGTTCGCCGAGATGCCCTCTCCCGCCAGTATCTGACGGAATACCTCGCCGAGAAAGGATTTGCCACCGTCTGTGCACCAGTGTCCGAGTGGGTTTACTATTGCCATTACCTTACGGATCGGGGGTTCAATCTGGATCATTTGACGATTGCTCAGAAATTCAAGCTCAAGATCCGAAATCTCTTCCAGAGACATTACGAGAAACGGATAAAGTCGATACTCTCCAAGTCCGGGCTTGTTCATGCCGAAGCGCTTGATATCGCCGGCATCATCAAAAATGCCAGTCCGTATATTTCGCTCGCCCTTCCCGGCGAGGCCATCCTCACGGTAGGCGGCGCCCTCTCAGAGGTCGTCACTCACTCCTGCGGGGTCATCGCCATCGGGCCATTCGGTTGTATGCCGAATCGCATTTCGGAGGCCATTCTCGGTGAAATTATGACGGCAGGAAAGAAACTGGCGACCGATCCAACAAACCAAAAGCTGCAGGAAGTTCTGACCGACATTGACGATTTGCCGTTTTTAGCCATAGAGAGCGACGGTTCACCTTTCCCGCAGCTGATCAACGCCAAGCTAGAAACCTTTCTTCTCAGAGCAGATCGCTTCCATCAATATATGATGGCGACCAATTACAACTGCTTAAAAAACCATTGAGGCAGGCAATATCATACCGAAATCGGTAATCACGAAACTTGCGCAGCCCCGCGCTTCAGCAGCCGCGTCTCGGTCGAGCAGACGACTTTATCCCGGAGAGAGGCCAGAGAAACCTCGTGGAAAGGTCCCTGAATTCAACCGATGGCCGCCCCTGCGGCATTGCGGCCAATGGCGATCATCGATCTCCGATCAAGATAACGAAAGGGCTGCAGCGGTTTTCCATCGATTTGTCGGAAGATGTTTTTTGCCGCGGCAATACCGGATTGGATAGCCGCCTGTGCTTTCAATTCGATCCCGGTCTTCCCTGGAAGAAAGGAGAACCACCACCGGTGTCAGCTTCGTCCGTTCGCAGCCTGTCAATGCCCAAGAACCGTCTTCTGATACAGGTTGCGGAAGGCGCCCTGTGGATCGAATTTCAACTTGAGCTTATGGTAGGCATCACCGTTGTATATGCGCCAGAATTCGTCTTCGGGGAAAAAGGAGGTCGAATAGAGCGACTTGCGGCCACCGAGCTCCTGCACGATACGTTCTATGCGGCGGTTGAAATGTCCGTCGGCCTTGTCTGAAGAGGTTCGGACACTTCCCCAGAACCCGAAGTTCAGGTAGAGTGCCCCTGGTTCCATGGCGTAGAGCGTCCAGTTCCTGGCTGCCTCAAGGGGGCGCATCGGGCAGATCCAGCAAGGCCGGATGTCAATCTCGCGAAAATAGAACTCGAGGAATTCCAGAGACTTCTCAATGGGGATCTCGACATCCTGGATCACCGGTTCGAACAGTTCGATGGGCAAATGCAGGGCTTTACGGATTGCATATCCTCGTTCCGCAACCTTCCATTTCCGGTACAGGGATTGGATCTTCCAGTAGGAGCTGGAACGCAGCATCCAGTGTCCAAGCAGACGGCGCAGCAGGGGATTCTGCATGCCAAAACTCCGGGAACACCAGAACCAGTCCGGATCCCACCGCCAGAAGAAATCCCTCATGGTCAGGAGATCCTCCGTACGATGCCGCAGGGATTGGTAGTAGATCTGCAGGCCTTTATAATCGTTGACCGGGCCACGTTCATGGCTGAGTCGTGCCATGGTGAGCACAAAGTCGTCGGGTGTGAAGGCGACCCCCTCGACGAAGTCCGGTGTATGAGGGCTCTGTGCGCAGGCTGCTTCAATTGCAGACAGGAATGATATGCGATCGAAGAAGCGCTGGTGGGTGAGCTTTACAAACGGACTTGCAGGCAGGAGCTTCACGCGCAGGCGAAGGATGTAGCCGAGGGATCCGTAGGAATTCGGGATGGCATGGAAGAGGTCTGCGTTCTCGTTGTCGGGACGGCAGATGCGGATGGTTCCATCGCCGCAGAGTATATCCATCTCTTCGACCATCTCGTGCGCGAGCCCATGCCGGAACGATGACGCTTCGATGCCAAGCCCGGAGACCGCACCACCGACGGTGATGGTCTTCAGCTCCGGAACCACGGGTGGACGCAGGCCTTTCAGGAGAGTCGCGTCGGCGAAGTCCTCGAAGGTGGTCATCCCTTCCACCTCGGCGATCCTGCTTTCCGGATCGATTTCGATGACCCTGTGGAGGCGTCGGACGTCGAGATTTTTGGCTGCGGCTTCCCTGCGCGTACGGAACAGGTTCGAGGTTTTCTTCGCCAGGCGGACCTGAGCGCCTGTCCGGCTTGCCATGGCGTGGGATAGTTCCCGGCAGGTCTTGCGATAGGATTCCCAGCTATCGAAGAGGTCCGAGCGATTCCGGTCCATCAGCGGACGCCTTTCCATCCGCCGCGGATTCCATCCTTCGAGAGCACCAATTGCCAGAGCTGGATTTGCCGGCTGCGAAAGGCGCCCGCACACGAGAGGAGGTAATACCGCCACATGCGGTAGAATCGTTCGCCGTATTCCGCGGAGAAGCGTGGCCACGATTTCTCGAAATTTGCATGCCAGGCCATCAGGGTGCGGTCATAGTCGGTGCCGAAGCTGTGCCAGTCTTCCAGGACAAAGAGGTCATCCATGGCTTGACCAAGCTGTGCGGCCGAGGGAAGCATGCCGCCCGGGAATATGTAGCGGTCCATCCAGGCATCCAGGTGATGGACGGAACGGTTTCTACCGATGGTATGCAGAAGGAAAATCCCCCCCGGCCTGAGGCGGCGGTGGGCGAGTTCGATGAAACTCCGGTAGTTCTTGTAGCCTACATGCTCGCACAGGCCAATCGCGGCTACCTTGTCGAAGGTGCCCGTGGCTTCCCGGTAGTCCTGGAGGCGGAATTCCACGGGGAGGCCTTTGCACTTGGCACGGGCCCATTCGACCTGCGCGATGGAAATGTTGTATGCAATCACCTGTACGCCATAATGTTCCGCCGCATAGCGCGCGAAACCACCCCACCCGCATCCGAGCTCCAGGATCTTTTCGCCGGGTGCGAGGGCCAGTTTCCGGCAGATAAGGTCGAGCTTGGCTTCCTGGGCGGAGGCAAGGTCCTTGGCGGCCCCGTTCCAGTAAGCGCACGTGTATTGCATGTAGGGATCGAGCATGGCTTCGTAGAATGCATTGCCGATGTCGTAGTGGACCTTGGCAACCTCGAGCGAGCGTTGCTTGCTCTGCCGGTTGAGAAGCCTCGCCTTGGCCACACCGACGAGTATAGCGGGGCTGGGGCGGACCTTCCTGTCGTGATGGGCGGAAAGCACCCGGTCGAAGAACTGGTCCAGGGCCTCGCAGTCCCACAAGCCGTCCATGTAGGATTCTCCAAGTCCTAACGAAACATCGCCGGCGATGTGCTCATAGGCGGCTTCATCGTGGCATTGCAGATCCCAGGGGCGGTTGCCGTTGATGCGGATATCCGCCTGGTTAAAGAGATTCTCGATCCAATCTGGTAGTTTGGTCATGTGTTCTTCCAGTCTTTTAAGTCGAGTAGACCGGCTTCTTCCGCCGCGACAGGTTGATGTTTGTTTTCTCCTTTTGCAGCCTGTTTTGCCGATGGTGCCACAATATGTCAAGCAGGTATCCGTTTATTCAGTCGCCGCAGATGGTCACTTTGGCGATTCCTTTAGGACTTACATATCATAATTATGACGAAGCTGCCCGTCAATCATTTCCTATTGAGGCGGGACGAGTGCTCTTTCGCCGGATCGGAACGTATGACATCCTGAAGAAGGAAAATTGAAAATAGCGAGGGGACAACATAAAAAGGGGGGCAGATCCAAGAAAATAAATCTGTCCCCTTTTTACCCGCTGTTGGGCGAGTGGGTGAGGAGTTTAGGTCCGACTTTCCGACCGGCGCCGGGGCGATTTTACTCGCATCAGGGAAGGCAGATGGTGTATGGAGCACCATGTGGCTCGTGGATCCCCCGGCATGCAGCCGGGCGTCCGCGGACCTATGAGATCCGACACGGAACCGAACGGAAACGAAATGAGATCGATCTTGAAGGAAACGCCCTTAAAAACATGGCCGATTCTCACCACTGGCCTGGTCGCAATCCCCGGGGGGCTACTCTTTGATTTCCTGCGCATCCCCCTGCCCTGGATGCTCGGACCGCTGACGGTCACCCTGCTCTACAACGCCTTCAGCGGCCAGCGGGCCCGCTGGCCGGTCCGCTTCCGGAACGCCGGCCTGATCGTCATCGGCTATTCGATGGGCAGGACCGTCAGCTTTGAGACCACCCAACAGATCCTGGCCAACCTGCCGGGGATGGCCGCGGCGACGCTGCTAACGGTCCTGTTCTGTCTGGGGACGGGTTACATCACCCATAGGCGGACGGGGATCAGCCTGGCGAGCGGTGTCCTGGGCAGCATGCCCGGCGGCCTGGCTCAGATGATCATCCTGAGCGAGGAGGTCAGGGATGCGGATGTGACCGTCGTCACCCTCATGCAGATGACCCGGGTCTTGGCAGTGGTCTTCATCGTCCCTTTCGCCGCCATCCACGGGATGACCCACCCGCACAGCGGGGTGCTCCCGCTATCCGGAACGGCGGTCCCCTGGAACCTCGCCGTTCTGCCGGCCATCCTGGCCGCGCCCCTGGGGGCCTGGCTGGCTTACCTGCTGAAGCTGCCGATCCCCTTTCTGCTGGGCCCCATCTTCGCCACGACGGCCGCCGTCCTCGCCGGCTGTCCGGCCCCGCCGGCGCCCGGCCCCCTGATCCGCACGGCGCAGCTCTTCTTCGGGATCTACATGGGGATCGTCATCACGCTGGAGAGCCTGAGGCGCCTCGGCAAGGTGCTGCCCTACGCCGTCGGCGGCGCGGTCCTGCTGGTGGCCTTCACCTATCTGGTCGCATTCGGTCTTACGATCGTCACCCCCGCCAATCTGCTCAGCGCCTTTCTGGGCACGGCGGCCGGGGGACTGGCCGAGATGGGCATCGTCGCCCTGGCGCTTGGCGCCGATGTAACCTTCGTTCTGTCCTATCAGCTTTTCAGGCTGTTCAGCATTCTGCTGGTAATGCCGCCGCTTTTGAGGCGGGGTTTCAGGCGGTAAGACATTTCCCCGGAATCCTCCGTGTCCGGCATCAACCGGATGAACCGGAAAACTTGTTTGCTCCCGCTTGCGCAGGAGTGACAGCGGCAGTCGTTTTTTTTCGAGCGCATCCACCTTGACAGAGGGAGAGATTTTCATTATTCTCACAACCTCCGGCGTACCAGATTCATTTATGGAACGGGCAGAATGGGGACAGATTTGAAATCTGTCCCCGCCAACGAACGAGTGTCAAGGAGGCAGATCATGAAAGTCGTCGCATTCAACGGCAGTGCCCGCGCAAAGGGGAACACGGCCATCCTGTTGAACGTGGTTCTGGATGAGCTCAGGAAAGAAGGCATCGAGACGGAACTCGTCACGCTTGCGGGGAAGGACGTTCCCGGCTGTCGGGCCTGCTACAAGTGTTTCGAGAAGGCCGACGGCCACTGCGCGGTGACCGGCGATATCGTGAACGACTGCATCGACAAGATGCGCGCGGCGGACGGCATCCTCCTCGGCTCCCCGACCTACTTTTCCGACATCACCGCCGGGATGAAGGCCCTGATCGAGCGGGCGGGCCTGACGTCGAGGGCGAACCAGGACCTGCTGAAGCGGAAGGTCGGGGCGGGGGTCGTGGCCGTCAGGAGGGCCGGAGCGATTCATGCCTTCAGCTCCCTTAACCTTTTCTTCCTGATCGGCCAGATGATCGTCGTGGGATCCAACTACTGGAACATCGGCATCGGCCGGGAGGCGGGCGAGGTGGAGAAGGATGTCGAGGGGGTTCAGACGATGAAGGTTCTGGGGCAGAACATGGCCTGGCTCCTGAAGAAGCTGCACTCCTGATTTCAGTCAAGGAAGCGGCACATTGTATCCGTTTTTCCGACCCTATTGCGAAGTCTTTTCAATCAGGGCGTAGAGAAGCCTAATCTCCTCGGCCCACCGCTCGCTTTCCGGGGTCTCCAGAATCAGCGGTATGCCGTCGAAACGGGCGTCGTTCATGATCAGACGGAAAGGCTCCAACCCCAGATTTCCCTTTCCGATGGTCGCGTGGCGGTCCACATGACTTCCAAACTCCGCCTTCGAATCGTTAAGGTGGACCCCGCGGAGATATCGAAAACCGACGATCCGGTCGAACGCCGCGAGCGTCCGGTCAAACGCCTCCGGCGTCCGTAGGTCATAGCCGGCGGCGAATGCGTGGGCGGTGTCGAGGCAGACGCCAACCCGGTTCCGATCATCGACCCGTTCGATGATCCAGGCGATCTGCTCGAAACGGAACCCGAGATTGCTACCCTGTCCCGCCGTGTTTTCGATGACGGCTATCACCCCTTCGGTTCCGGCGAGGGCGATGCGGATCGATTCGGCGATCCGGGCGAGACACTCCTCTTCGGAAGAAAGACGCAGATGACTCCCCGGATGGAAGTTGAGGAGGGTGATGCCAAGCGCCTCGCAGCGGCGCATCTCCGCGAGGAAGGCCGCGCGGGACTTCGCGAGGGCCTCCGCCTCCGGGTGGCCGAGGTTAATCAGGTAGCCGTCATGCGCAAGGATCTGCCCCGGGGAAAAGCCCTTCTCTCGGCAGTTGTTCCGGAAGGTCGCGATCTCCTCTTCGGTGAGCGGCTTCGCTGCCCACTGCCGCTGATTCCGCGTGAAAAGCGCGAAGGCCCGCGCGCCGATCGCCGCCGCATTCAGCGGCGCATTGCCGACGACGCCCGCCGCGCTCACATGGGCGCCCACATATTTCATCGCGTACCTTCTTTCATCATTTTATGGGCAAAAGCCGCTACTTGATTCATGGTGAACAAGCGTCACAAGTGGTTGTACCGGTGAATGTGCTGATTTCGGCATGGGCTGAGGATGTCAACACAATAATTGACGAATAGTGGAAGTAGAAAGGTGGATATATCTTTGATCCGTTCCGGTTTTGTCTTGGATGGATCTTTCATCTGATGCCCCTCCGTAATGACAAACGGTGTCGGCTGAAAAGAAAGACGGGTGGTACTTGAGGCTATGACCCGGAACAAACCCTGTCTTTTCCGTTATTTTTTCCCTGGTACATAAGCTGGTCAACCCGGTGAACGAAGGCCTTCATGTCTTCCTGTGTCTTGTACTGCGCAAGCCCTATGCTCACCGTCATCCTTACGTCCTTACCCGGCACCGGGGAAAAATTCTCTTTCTTGAATTCTGTTCTGATTCTTTCCGCGGTCACGGCGCCGTCCTCTCTGATCGTCATGGGCAGGAGAATGGTAAATTCTTCGCCGCCATAGCGATAGGCGGAATCCGTCTGTCGCAGGCATCTTTTGACCACCTGGCCGAGTCGCAATAGGACCTGGTCTCCCTCGACATGGCCGTAAGCGTCGTTGAATGCCTTAAAATTGTCGAGATCGAGAAGGAGAAGGGTTAGAGGCTGCCCGTAGCGATTTACCCGATCGATCTCCATTTGCAACTCACGGTAAAAATGCCTGGAATTGTAAAGCTGTGAGAGGTCATCGATAATACTGAGTTCACGGTATCTTTCTTCGCTGTCTCTCAGTTCCTTCTCCATCCTTTTGCGGTCGGTGATGTCGCGGGCCACTGCCTGGAAACCAATCACATGGCCATTTTCCATGATCAACTGGGTATTTTGCCCAACCCAGAGCTCATCGCCCGCTTTCGTGAGAATGGGATATTCTGAATATGTGTTTTGAATCCCCTTTACGAACTGACGACCGAAGAACTTCATGGCTTCGTCACGCATGTCCGGGCGGATCAATGTCGGATAATGCTTTCCAATAATCTCCTTTTCCTCGTATCCTGTAATACGGAGCACCGCCGGATTTACGAGGGTGAAGTGTCCGGTGTCGTCCGTTCTGAAGACGATATCCGTCGCATATTCCACCAATGTCCGATACCGCTCCTCGCTCTTCCGCAGCGCCTCCTCCACACGTTTGCGCGCGGATTCCATTTGTTCCAGTTCCTTGATTTTCTGCTCTAAGACGGATATCTTTTCGATCAGTCCTGGATTTTTCCTGGATGGATCGTTCATCTGGTGCCCCCCCTGTAATGACAAACGGTGCTGGTTGGAAACATAAATGGGCGACATTGGTTACGTGATACATGCTGAGATAAATATTAGCGGATACCCATTCAGATGTCAAATTGGAATATCGGGCCATCAGAAGCGCGTTCCGCAAACCCCGTCTTGCGGGAAAAGGCACTACGGGGACACCTTGCCGCAAGGTGTCCCCAAACGCCCCTCAGGCGTGCGCCTCGTCCCAGTTCCGGCCGGCGGACAC
>PLLC01000012.1 GCA_003141195.1 Syntrophaceae bacterium | reverse complement strand
CAACCAGTACAAGAATATGTTAATTTATTCACCTGTTTGAGTTTCAAATACGAGAGAATATCCTTGTATTTATTGCGGCTTTTTCGTAGAGAGTAAATCCTGGGCCGCCCTCATATGGTCTATGGAAACATGTGTGTAAAACATCGTTGTGGCGATCTGTTTATGACCCAACAATTCCTGGATAGTGCGGAGATTCACGCCCTTTTCCAATAGGTTTGTGGCGAATGAATGTCTCAGCAAATGCGGATAAACATTCTTTTCGATCCCCGCCCGCTTGCATATCCGGTTCAGCGCGCGCGGCATTTTCCTGAACGGCTTTCCCTCGAAGAATGAAAACACATAATCCCCCTGTTTGATCCCCCTTAATTCGATCAGTTTCTTGACCGCCTCCGTCAATTTTTCATTCACCGGGAGGATCTTCTGAGTCCCGCCCTTTTGTAGCGCCCGGACGGAACGGTTTGCAAAGTCGAAATCCTCAACCTTCAAAAACCGCGCTTCTTTGATCCGTAGGCCAAGCGTATAAAGGCACAGGATCAGGGCGTGGTAGAAGGGCTCCTCCTCTGCAGCGGCCAGGATCCGGACGATCTCCTCCGGAGATAGCACAATCGGGAGCGGTCGGCTGCAGGGCAGCCGCTTATACTCTACCCTTGCCACCGGGATCTTCTTTTCCCTCCGGCACCAGGTGACGAACCCGCTGAAATTATGAAGCTCCTTATTCACCGTCGCATTGCTTACCCCCATCCCGCCCCGGAGTTTTTGGTATAGGCTATAATGAGAGGTCTCGATATCCGTTATCCTGTATTGCCCCAGGATGCGCGAAAGGTGCAGTTCCCATAGCCGTGAAATGCCTCCCCATGTTGTGAACGCCTTGTGTTGGCGGCAGTACTCCAGATAATCCGGGAACAGATCCGCGACGGTCGAATTGAGCGAGTTCGCCGAGGAAAGGGTCCGTTTCGCCGTCCTGGCGCTTCTCAATGCCTTGTCGAGTTCATGCGCCTGCTCCGCCGTGCGGGTATCATCAGGCAAGGAAAGGTGCCTTCGGCCGCCATGCCGTCCCCTGGGCCAGTAGTCGATGATGAACCTAAAATCAGCGCCGCCGCAAAATGGACAGGCGGTTTCCGTATCAGGTATCCGTTTCAAACACTTGCGGCATTTGACAATCAGAGCCATAGCAGTTCTAATGATCCTTGATATCCCTATATTTATCTATATCGCGATCGATTTGACGCCGTTCATCTCTTTCCCGGAGGCGACGCACTTCATTATAATTTCTGTTTTCGTAGGCTCGCGAACGTTCTTTATCGGCCTCCAAATCTTCAATCCGCTCAATCGCCGCCGCCTTGCGTTCCGCTTCCCGCTGTTTCATGTTTTCCTTTTGCCGGTCCATGTGTGCATCGAACCTATTTTGACTCGCTTCCTGTTCTCGATTGTATCGCCGCCGCGCTTCCAGATCGCGTTCATAATTTTTTTGTCTTTGTTGAAACTTGCGGATTTCTTCGGGTGAATCCGGCCTGGAGAATTCTTTTCCGATCATCTTAACAGGTTTATCCGGAGGGCGATCTTCGATATGACGGACCCCCCGATCGTCTTCCCACATATAAATTTCGCCCGCGGAGATTGGAAAAGCATAGAGAACAAAGAAAAGAAACAAGGCGGAAAAATGAATGATCCTGAAATTCATGGTTCACCTCCTTCATCTTGTCTGAAAGTCATATCCTTCCGAATGAAATAAACGCGGTCGGTTTTGACTATATTATTTTTCTCGGTTGTCTCAGACTTCTCCCTTAAATATGAATAAACGTCGTCGATGCTCTGTCTGTTTTCCGTATCAATACAACGCTTAATCCTGTCAATACGGAATGTCCTCGTCTCATTTCTCAATCTGCAATGCCCAACGAGCAAGTTTCCATGGGCTGCGGCTGCGACACGAACGACTTCCACAGTCCTTTCAGATCTCACCCCCCATGCGTCTCTGTAATGAAAGCGCAGGATCGCATGGACGGGAAAAGATTTTTTCCCTTCCAATAATTTTCCGGCAATTCTTCTCCGGTAACCGGATAAATTTATTGCGGTGATACGGCCGTTTTCTGTCACCAATTCGAAACGAGTGAACGCCACATAGAACGATACGATAAATATCATCCAACCAATGAATCTATTGGAGAAAGAGCCGATAAAAAGAGAAATTATTGTGGCTGATAATAAAAACGTGAGGGCAGAGTACTTTTTCAGTAATATCAAAAAAACTTCTAAGTTTGTTTTTTCCTGATAACCGCAACGCGGGCACTTTATAGCATCATCGCTTATCTCCAGACCGCATATTGTGCAATTCTTCGGATCCATGGATGCTCTCGATTACAAATAGATCACGTTCCCCCTTTTCCTGATGAAGCCTCCGACACATCGGCTCCAGTAGGAGGGGCGGTCAACCCATCCACTTTTTGAATCAACTCATTGATCTGCGTCTGCTGGACATTTATTTGGTCGAGACAGGAATTCAATTTTTGGGTAGTATCCACCGCTCGCCTGAATTCCCGAACGTTTTTTACAAGGGCATCAATGATGTCCGCGTTTCCGGAATCGAGAATTTCCCCGACCTCTGCAATAACCCGGTTTTTATCTTTTCTGCCCGGCTTGGCAAGCGTATAGGTTTTTCGGAGTTCGTGAAAAGGCGTAACGGATGTGACCGACGGCTGGGGATCTGTATACGATACAGATTCATCGAAGAAATAGGCTGGCGATTTCCGGCAGTACGCGGCGATTCTGCTGATCATCTTACTGCCCGGCATCGTTTTCTCATCAATATAATCCTGAAGGGATGTCGCATTTATTTCAGTCCGGCGAGCCAATGCACGGACGCCGCCCGCCTTTTCGGCTTCTATTTCCAACACTGCTTTGAGTTTTCCCCGATTAATCATGATATTATCTTATATTAAAAAAAAAGCTTGACAAGTGAAAATAATAATTGTAAGCAGGGGCCGAAAGGAAAAACCATGTGGTCATTCAACCGTGAAAGGCTCGTTGCGCTCAGAGAATCGAAGGGATTAAACCAGGACGAGTTCGGTCTCAGCATAGGCACAATCAAGCAGCACATTTCTTTATGGGAGACGGGCAAAAGCACTCCTTCCATCATCAGCCTCGTTAAAATCTGCAATATATATGATGTTGACATCCGATATTTTTTTGCCAAGAATGCCAATAATAATTGTCAGCAATTTCCGGTTGAAACCAGGATCGCCGCGGAGGCAATAAATGACAGGCCAAATCAATCTTGATTTTTCTCGACCCCGTCTCCCCATAGAGGACGAAAAACGCACCCAGCTCATATCCTTCCGAATCGGTGAAAAGTTCAAAAACAATCTTGAAGAAATCTGTCGCGTCAAGGGAATCGACCTTTCCAAGCTCTGCATGGAATACGTGATCGCAGGGTTCCTCGATGACTACAAAACAATGTTGCTGATCGAGAGTAACGGCAAGCGGACGGTAAAGGACCTTCTGCTGAGGGGGTAGGATATCAATTTTTTTTGGCTTGTCACGTATACATTGGATGACGTTTGTTTGCAAATGTATACATAGGGAAATCAGGCACTTATGAAAACCATCGAGCAAAGAATGAAAGCCGTGGAGGAGATGATCGCCGAGATCCACGCCTGCGTGGTCCTGGGGAAGGAGCCGGCGCCGCCGGATGCGGAAAAATGGAGGCGCGCCTACGATGCGTTTTTGGAGGGGGACAAGGTGCCACTGAGTTTGTGTCTCAAACTTAGTGGTGGCAAAGTCCCGAAAGCGGAAACCATCTATCCGGACGCGGCCGTGCAGAGATCCGGGTCCAATGCGCGCAGGCGCAGATCCACAAACCTACCGACGGCCGCCACAACCCCGGAAGGGGTGAATAACCGGTCGGAACCCGCGTCTTTGTTACGTAGTCCGGCGTCGCGGATTCACCCTCTTCCGGATCCGGTCATGCTCCCGGGAAAAGAGCAGCGGCGCGTGGCGTAGTAGTGGTAACGGGCCGGGGGCGTGCAGGCCCCCGACCCACAGCCAGAGAAAGTAGAAGAGGCCGAATGAAACTTGACTTCGGAACATTCAAAGGGCGCGACCTTTCAGACGAATCGATCCCGGACAGTTACATCCGATGGCTGGCTTGTCGCGGAAGTTATCAGATGCCCGGAAACAGATTTGAAACGAAATGGAAGGTTCCCATTAACATCAGCATACATGCCCGCCGTGAAATGGAGCGCCGGGGATATCGAAGGGACGGGGATTCTTACATAAAAGAATGAGGAGGGGAAAATGGCAAACGGAAAAGCAATAGTTCAGGAGGCAACGGTGGAAGACAAGGAATGGGCCGATTTCAAGCGGCAACTGAACGAGATCATCCAGGTATTCGGGGGGCTGTTATTCGCCCCGTTCATTATCCTCGTCGGGATAGCCTTCGGCATCCGGGCCGGGCTGATCGCGGGGACTGAAAAAAGCTTACACATGCTCAAGGGATGGGGGAAATGAAATGGTTGATTTCAGACATTCAGATAATCCGTCGCCGTTCAGCCAATCTAAACGAGATGGAGGAATAGAAGCCATGAGAACGCGGAAAGCCCCCGTGATCCCTTGTGAATGGAAAGAAGATGACGCCGATTGCGGATGTTGGCGTCCTGCTTGTGGGGGCGATCTATTTGTATTGAACGCAGGCACGCCCGCAGAAAACAAGATGAAATTCTGCCCTTTCTGCGGAAAGCCGCTGAAAGAAGTGCCATACAAGGAGGAGGATGATGACTGAATTCCAAGAAGGTTTATGGGCCTGCGCCGTTATTTTCACCGCGTTTGGCTTCCTACTCCTGGTCCTCCATTGCATTGGAATCCTGTACCGGTGGATCAGGGGGATGTTCTGGTCCCGACACGACAAGGGGATGATCTGCAGGAGTGTACTGTGACCGCCCCAAATCATTCGCTGAGGAGGTTTTGTGATCATGGTTATTATTGTGGAATGCGGCCTCTGTGGGGCGAAAATGGAGATTCCGCGGGATAACGACGGGCGATTCCTGGTATGGCCTTGCCATTGCCAGGGGGAGAGGGATCTGTCGGCAATCGAAAAGACCACATCGATTCTAAGTAACATTCTGGGGGCGCTCCATCCGCCGGCGGGTATCCCGATCGTTGATCTCCGGACAAGGGGATTCCGGATAAGGGGATAGATCCAAAAAAGGAAGGTGCGTTATGACTAAGGCGGAGAAACAGGTAGCGGTAAGGGTATTGAAGGAGATCGCTGAGGCTCTTTTGGAGGGTGCGGCTGGTCCATGTGACTATTGGTATAAAAAGCTCGCAGAACGCCTAACTGAACGAGCCATAAATCTTTTGAAAGAAGGAACATGACGCCGGTTGCAAGCCAATATTTTCGATGGGGAACGCAGTCGCGCAAACTATATGAGCGGTTAACGTGTGGACCGGTGACCAGTTCTGAGATCGTCCAAAAACTCAAGATCTACCATTGTCACAAAAAGATTTCCGAAATTCGCACCCGGATCGCCGGGACGGGCATCACCGTCAAGGCTCGGCCGATCCAGGGCCGGCGCAAATCCTGGGAATTCCGCCTGGGGGTCGAGAATATAGAAAACAAGGAGGGAATATGATTACGACAGTCGGCAAGGCGAAGCAAACGCGGTGTTCGGAAGATATCGGACGCGGAAATGGAAACTGCCAGGCAACGGAGTGCATGGCATGGGAATTTTGGGTGCCGCCTCCAGGAACGGGAAAGATCAACATGGAAAAGGTGGTCCACCACGGAAAACGGGATACAGATAAATTGGGTTACTGCGGCAAGGTTTCGAGAAGATAGGGAACAAATCTCGGAGATATATTCCGTGAACTGTCGGAAAAGAAAGGGGGTTTTATGAAACCGTTCCTTTGGTTTATTTGTATTTCCTCTCCATAAAAATTGTTTTGCGTGTTTGCTTAATATGCCTAAATGAATATCCAAGAGAAATAATACCAATCACCTTACGGGTAGATCTTTTTGATCTTTTGTTTATCATCGGAGTCGGCGTCTGGGCCGGAATATTGCTATTTGATTGAGGGGGAACTATGTTTGATATCAACCGCCAGCCGCTTATCACGGAGGTCCGCTGCAGGGAATGCCGCGCCATACTCACCGTGGATTCGGACCACCATCCTACAATCGAGCGCTCCATCGCCAAGTTTCAGGCTCGCCACCACCACCCCGTACCCATTAATAATAATCAGTTACAAATATCAATAGCCATCCCTTCTCCGGCGGGTCCTTTGCCAGGCTCCAAAAGGATACGGCCCGCAGAACCCTAAAAAACTGGTCCGGGTGAATTTTGATATCGGTGGGAAAATGGGAAAAAAAGAAAATCAAATATTGACCACAAGATGTTGTGTCCCCGAGGCCTCGGCAAACCACAAATATTGTGTTCGCGGGAGAGCATGAATGAATGACGATGCGGGGAATAATATCCGCAAGAAGGTCCAGGAGCGGATTAAACAGGAGGCGGGGCTGATTGCTTCGATCACGTCTCCGGCTCACGGACCGACCGGAGACCCTGCAGGCTCAGAAGGATCGACGGAAAGTCCAGGCGTGATGTCGATGGGGCCGGACGGATCGCCAGCGGAGTCTTCCGGGCAGGCGATGCCGGCGGGGTCGGACGCCCCGCCGAAGATCACGAGCGATTTGATCCGGTCGTGCCTCTTTGAAAACGAGAAAGGCGACGGCGTCCTGTTTTCGACGCTCTTCCACGATCGGTTCCTCTTCGATAAAAACACGCAGGAATGGTTTGAGTGGGCCGGCCATTATTGGCAACGGGACATGATGTCCCGATCGCTGGCCGCGGTGGAGCAGATCGTCGTTGGGCACTACCTGGCCGAGTATAAGCGGGTGGCCCAGGATATTGTCGATCTCACCGCATCGGCCACGGATGGGGACGGCAGCGCCACGGAGATCAAACGCCTTCGGACGCAGCAGGCGAACCTTCTTAAACGCGCCAGCCAGCTCCGTGCTGACAAGCGCCGGACCGCCTGCCTGAAATTCGCCCACACGATCGATAACCCCCTGGCCATCAAGGGCGAGGAGTTCGATTGCAAGCCGATGCTCTTCCCCTGTGCGAACGGCGTCATCGACCTGGAGACGGGCCGCCTCAAGCCCGGCCGCCCGGGCGACTACCTATCCATGGCGAGTCCGGTCGAGTTCACCGGCATCGACGCCCCCGCCCCGCTCTGGGAGAAGTCGCTCCTGGAGATCTTCGGCGGCAACGAGGCGCTTGTCGCCTATCTCGGGCGCCTCTTCGGCTACGCGATGACCGGCCTGGTCCATGAAAAAGTCTTCCCGGTCTTCTATGGCCGAACCGGTTGGAATGGCCGCAGTCTGATCATCGAGACGGTCAGCTACGTCATGGGCGCCCTGGCCGGTTCGATCCCTTCGGAGATGTTACTGTCGCAGAAATACTCAAAGAATAGCTCCGGACCGTCGCCGGACATCATGTCGCTGAAAGGGATCCGGATGGCGTTCGCTTCCGAGATCGACGAGGGGCAGCGATTCAGCGCGAGCAAGATCAAGTGGCTCACCGGCAAGGACGAGCTCGTCGGCCGGAGCCCGCACGACAAATATCCAACGCGCTTCGCCCCCACGCATAAGCTTTTCCTAATGACCAACACGCAGCCCCAGGCGCCGCCGAATGACAAGGCGTTCTGGGAGCGGCTTCACCTGATCCCTTTCCTGGTTTCGTTTGTCAACCGCGATCCGCAGGAGGCGCACGAGCGCCGCGCGATCCTCGATCTGGATCAGCAGGTGCTCAAGGAGGCTCCCGGCATTCTCGCCTGGCTGGTGCGCGGGTGCCTCCTCTGGCAGCGGGACGGCCTGAAACCGCCCCACGAGATCACCGACGCCACCGAACAATACCGGCGCAATGAGGATCTTCTCGCCGATTTCATCGACGAATGCTGCCTCCGGGAGCCAGGCGCGAAGGCGAAATCGTCGGTGCTCTATGCCCGGTTCATCGATTGGTATCACGACAACGTCGGCCAGAAGGAGCCGACCGGTACATGGTTCGGCAAGCAGCTCAGCCAGAAGTACGATAAAGACAAGTCAAACGGCTGCGTCATATACCACGGAATCGCCTTGAACAGCCCTCAGGGAGAGATGGAGACTTATAACGGATGATTTTCATAAATCAAAACAAAACAAAGAATCAAGGAGAATGTCCGGAAAACCCTCCAACCGTCCCTAATATTCAGGGAGGGTTTGTTTCCCGGCCGCGATTTGACCAATATGGTTCAACGTGCCGACATCTTTCAGGGATCGCCGTAGACAGTTGGAAAGTGCTCTCATTTTTAGGGAGGGTGGCGGGTTCTTCCAAGGTTTGTTCGGCACACGCTTTTTGATATTTCTTAGAACGATATAATAGGGGTTAAACTATCTAACCCTCCCTAAGAAGGGAGAGGTATTATTATATTAATCGATTATATTGGAATGATAATAATAAGATATAAAAATAAAAAAGGAAAAAGGGGAAATTGAAGGAAAAAGCGGAAAAGCGGCAAAAGGTAAACAGAAACGGATGGATATGATGACAGGGAGGGTTTGAAAATGGGGAAAAATATTAAGTGCCATGATTGTTCCCGCATAATTAGAGGATGTAAAAAAGTTGTAGCGATCGAAGATCACTATCCGGATTTTGAAACCTATCCTCATGGAATGCGAGAAGTAAATGTCAAAGATAGGATTGGGCATTATCTTTGCCGTTTGTGTAGAAATTGGCTTAGTATGTGGATGCAAGGTTATCCGAGCTGTATTTTGATTCTTGAAGATGGGACGCGTGAGTCTTTCAGGGATAAACTGGATCAAACCTTATGGCCTGGAGAAGCCGGAAAAACTAAATACGTTTTATTCTCTCAATAATAAAAATGAATACTTTGGATCTGGCCTTTGGACATGTGAAGCTCAAGAAAGTCTCCAGGACGAACGGCGGGGAGTGGCAAGGGCCATGCCCGTCGTGCGGCGGGGATGATCGCTTTCATGTGTGGCCGGAGCAGAACGAGGGGAAGGGCGCGTACTGGTGCCGGGGGTGCGGCAAGACGGGGGACAACATCCAGTATCTGCGGGATTTTTGCGGGATGTCTTTCCGGGACGCCTGCGCGGAGCTGCGGATCGACATCCCGGCCGGCCGGGATTACTGGAAAACGCCTCCGCCGCAGCGGACGAAGCCGGTCTTTCAGCCGGTTTCGCACGCCTCGCCCGCCGATCTCTGGCAGGAGAAGGCGGAGAAGTTCGTCTCCTGGGCGCAGGCCGGGCTTTTGGGCAACGCCGAGGCGCTCGCCTGGCTCGCCGGCCGGGGCATCAACCGGGAGACCGCGATTAACTACCGCCTCGGATGGAATGCGGGTGAGGACGGGAAAGACCTCTACCGCGCGCGAAAGGCATGGGGCCTTCCGGATCAGATCAAGGACGACGGCCGCCCGAAGGTGCTCTGGATCCCCCGCGGCCTGGTGATCCCATACATCGTCGATGGGATCATCCTCCGGATCCGGATCCGCCGCCCGGAAGGCGAGCCGCGCTACTACGTCCTCCCGGGGTCAGCGATGTCCACGATGCTCCTTGAGCGGACGCGGCGCGCGTTTGTCGTCGTTGAATCGGAGTTAGACGCTATCGCCGTCGCTGCGGGGAATACTCTGGCCGGCGCCGTCGCGCTGGGATCGGTATCCGCGAAGCCGGACATGGAGACCTTCACCGTCCTCCAGGGCGCTCTCCAGATCCTGAACGCCCTTGATTACGACGCCGCCGGCGCGAAGGCAATGGATTGGTGGGGCGAACAGTTCGCCCGCTGTGACCGTTGGCCGGTTCCCGCTGGCAAGGATCCGGGCGAAGCGGTGCGGCTGGGGATAGACCTTGATAAATGGATAAAAGAAGGGCTACCGCCGGCGTTGACGATTGCCTCGCCGGTGACGACCACGCGGGGACTCCGAAGGGATCGGTCCGTGTCCGCGGAAACCCCGCCGGGCGCGACGGCGGAGAAGATGCTCGATTTCGACCGCGACGGTCCGGCCATCCCGGTGGAGATCCGGGAACTATATCATCTCCTAAAGAACAATCCGGGCGTGAAGATCATCAACGCTCCGAATCGTTACACGGTCCTGCGCAATGGAAAGTACGTCGGCGGCCGGATCAACGAGCTTGTCTTTCAACATCCCGCATCGAGGGACTATCTCATGAACCATCCCGCCGAAGAGATCGACGCGGGGAATTTGATCATTTAAGGAGGGAAACATGGGATCAATGCCGAGGTTAAAGATCAAGGATGAGATCCGCTATCGGAAGGGATCAACAAACGATTCGAAAAACTGCAAGGCATGTGGAAATTTCAAAAAGGATTTTTATGAATTTCACAGGCCCGTGGGTCTGATTCTGACCGAATCTCGATGCGCACTGATTGGAATGCGCGAGGGCAGACGATACCGGGTCAGGGAAGATTACACCTGTGACCGTCAGCAGATGAGCGAACATTGGCGGCAAGAGATCGATCAGTTTATGACATCCATGCAAAGGAGGAAGGAAAATGACAATGGAAACGGCAAAAACTATCTTGATTAAGTCGCTGAAAGACAATGGGTATGATGGTTTGTGTAACCACGAAGAAGAATGTGGATGTTATTTCGATGATTTCATCCCCTGAGCAAACGATCCATCACCGTGTCTTCCGGGAATTAAGCAAATACAGGACGATGGGGATTGGGTCATTGTCCCCAGGAATAAATAATGGACAAGGAAACCCTCGAAAAATTGCTTGACGGGCAGCCCGCGTCGATCCGGGGGCAGGGGGTGCTGCTGTACAATGGGGCGGCGAAGTGCGCCCAGGAATACCAGAGCGCGCCGACCGCCGCGAACCTGCGCGATTGGGAGGCGGCCCAGGCCGCCCTTGCTAAGTTCGCCGCCCGGATCTCCGATGCCGCCGCCATAGAGGAGGAGGACAAGCCGCTCCGCAACATCGCCGCCGTCCTGGATTATTTGAAGGCGCTGGATTGGAAGGTTACGCAGACCAGCCTTTACCGCCACCAGAAAGAGGGGAAGATCGCTCCCAGGCGCGACGGGTTATATGTGCTCCGGGACGTTGATAAATACGCCCGGACCTGGCTCAAGCAGAAATCGACCGGCAAGAAGATCTCGGAAAAGATGGAGGAGCAGCAGCGCAAGAAACTCGACCTGGAGATCAGCATCCTGGAGGAAAACAAAAAGAAGTTGACCTTCGCCAACGATCGGGAGGCGGGGCTCTACATCCCGAAGGAATTCATGGAGATCGAACTTGCCGGGCGGGCGGGGGTGCTCGACGCGGGACTCAAGCATTGGGTGCAGTCGCGCTCCGCCGAGTGGATCCGGACGGTCGGCGGCGACACGAAAAAGGTCGGCGACCTGATCGTCCTGATGAACCACGACCTGGATGAGCACATCAACAGTTACGCCAGCTCGCTTTCCTACCAGGTTATCATCGACGCAGAGGAAGATGCAACCGGCGAAACGCCGGAAACGGAAGAAGAATCAAAAGGAGAGGAGGGGGAAGAATAATGATAAAGGGTGGAATAAAAAAGCGAGTAACCGAAAGAATATCGAAAGATGGCATAATAGAAAGAGATGTGCACGTTGTCTGAATTGGTATCCACGAGATATTAACTTTAATATGCACAAAAGTCGTATAAGTATTGGGTTACGTTGCTACTACTTAAGCACATGTAAGAAATGCACAATTTTAGATAAAAGAAGAACTAATTGGAAAAAGGGGCACATACCACGCGTTGTGAATTGTTTTGATGAAAAAAGGATTACGGAAGCAATAAATGTTTTCGATAAAAAAATAAACAGATTGATATCTCAGAAGAATAAACTTATCTCGCGATTGAAATGGTTAAGAAAGGAATATGAAACCCCATGCTGACCACCATCCACATCCCCCGGACCGCGCCCTGGCTGCCGCCGTCGCTCCTGGCGATCCCTGGCGAGATTCGCCATGAGGTGCGCTTCTCCGACCCGGAGCGGAAAATATTCAGGAAGCGGCGGAAGATCCCGGTCTCGCAATGGTGCGAAAAATACCGCGTCGTCACCATGTCGGTCTTGCCGGGCAAATGGAAAAACGAAGTCACGCCCTACCTGGCCGGCATCATGGACGCCTCGTTTTTCCCGTCGGTCCGGACGATCATCCTCTGCAAGGCCCCCCAGGTCGGCGGCACGGAGGCCGTGCTGAATTGCATCGGCTATGCAATCGACCGCGATCCCGGCCCGGTCCTCTGCATCTACCCGGACGAGCTCACCGCGCGCGAGAACAATCAGGACCGCATCCAGCCGATGATCAAGTCCTCGCCGCGGCTGCGCTCCTACATGACCGGCTCGGATGACGACAGCAACCTCCTCCGGATCAGCCTGACGCACATGCCGATTTACATGGCCTGGGCGCGTTCCGCCGCACGCCTGGCCAACAAGCCGATCCGTTACCTGGTCTTCGATGAGGTGGACAAGTATCCCGAGACCGCCGGCAAGCGCGAGACGGATCCGATCTCGCTCGGAGAGGCGCGGACGATCACCTATCGCCACAACTGCAAGAAGTGGAAGATCTCCACCCCCACGACATCGGATGGGAATATCTGGCGGGCGCTCACCGAAGAGGCGCAGGTGATCTTTGATTTCTGGGTGAGCTGCCCGGCGTGCGGCGTCCTGCAGAAGATGATCTTCGCGCAGATCAAATGGCAGCACAAAACCGAACCCGGACCGGACGGCAAATGCCATTCCGAGGAGCCGGAGATGATCGAGGCGGAAAAACTCGCCTGGTATGAATGCCCCCACTGCCTGGCCCCCTGGAACGATTACGACCGGGACGTCGCCGTGCGGCATGGCAAGTGGCGGGAACGAACGAGGGAATTGGGGACGGGTTCAGATTNNAATCTGAACCCGTCCCCAATTCCACGCCGCCCATCCCCCTCGATATCGCTGACTACCTCAAGCGCAACCGCCCTGTGAAGATTGGCTTCCATCTGCCGTCCTGGCTCTCGCCATTCGTGTCTCTTTCTTCCCCCGCGGCGGCGTTCCTGCGCGGGCGCAGCGATATGAACAAATTCAAGGACTGGCACAATAAACATCTCGCCGAGCCATGGAAACTGACCATCATCTCCAGAAACGACGAGCAGATCCTCGCCGCCCGCTGCGAACTGGTCGCCCAGACCGTCCCGCAGGCGGCGATCGCGCTCACCGCCGGAATAGACGTCCAGATGCACGGCTTCTGGTTTGTCATCCGGGCCTGGTCGCCGGACTTAACGAGTTGGCTGATCCATTACGGCTTCCTGGCCACCTGGGAAGACGTTGAAAAACTGCTCTACGAGAGCGCCTATCCGGTGGACGGCGAACCGGAACGATCGTTGCGAATATTCCGCGCCTGCGTGGATACCGGCGGCACCCGCAAATTCGACGACATGACGATGACCGAGGAGACCTACTTCTGGCTGATCAAGAATCGCGGCCGCGGCGGCTGCGCCCTCTGGGGCACCAAGGGCGCGAGCTCCGCCATGCCGGGCATGTTGAGTCCGGGGAGCGGGATCGTCTCGACGCCGTCCGGCAAAAAGCTCCCGGAGGCCCTGCGGATCCTCTCGGTGGATACCGAAAAAGCGAAGGATCAGTACCACTATCGCCTATCCCTCGCCGCCAAGGACGATACCCGCGGCCTCCCAGGCTGCGCTTTTCTCCATGCCGCGACCGGGACCGACTACGTCCACCAGATCCTTGCCGAAGAGAAACAGCAGGACGAAAAGGGCCGCGAAACCTGGGTGAACGTCCACAGCCGGCCGAATCACCTACTCGATGCGGAGATCCTGGCGGCCGCCTGCGTCGAGATGGAGTTCCCGGGCGGCGGTCTGCGCCTGCTGGCCGAACACTTGAGAAAACAGAGGGAGGCGGCGATGAATCCGCCCGCCCCAAAAGAAAAGAAAGAAAAAAAAGAATCACGGAGGTGGTGGTAAATGGAAGAAACAGCATTGTCAGGGATGAAGGCCATTCAGGAACATTGCAGGGCGATCAATCTGCCATCATCGGAGGTGACGGTGCTGCAGATGATCCGCGAATCCGGATTCCCCGCCCGAAAACTGGGCGGCATTTGGGCAAGCGATCGGGAGGCTATCGCAAAATGGTTGAAAATCTATATCTCCGGGGAAGTGACCGTCGGTCAGGCGCTGAAAAAGAAGAAGAAAAGATAGGAACATGAAAACGAAGTATTTCCCAACGGAAGAGGAACTGAAAATCATCCGCGATATCTATGACGGATCGTCATTCCGCCTCTCTAAGATTATTCGGCTGATCGGTCGGGGAAAATATCCCCGCTGGTATATTGGCCGCATTGCCCGCGAAATGGGATTGGCGCATGTCAAGGAGCCGGATTGGACGGCCGCCGAGGAAAACTATGTCAGTGAGCATTATCCGAAGATGGGCCTCAAGGCGCTTCGCCGCGGCATGATCAATAACGGCATGTTCCCGCGCTCCACCACGGCGATCAAACTGAAAATCCGGCGGCTTGGTCTGCTCTCCTCGGACGGCGACGGCTTCACCATGCGCGGCCTGCAGAACTTTCTCTGGGGCGGTTTGGAACAGCACCATATCATCACCCGCTGGATTGAAAAGGGGTGGCTCAAGGGAATGCGCCGCGGAACACTGCGCAAGGCTGGCAAACAGGGCGGCGACATCTGGTATTTCTCCCCGGAATGGGTGCGGGCTTTCATTATTGCCCATCCCGAGGAAATCGATCTGCGCATGTGCGATCCGGTCGCCTTCATCCGTCTATTAGCCGGCGACAACCTGACGCTGCCCGCGGCCTACAAATGCCCCGAATGCGGAGCGGAATTCGAGAAGAGGCTGTTCAATCCGGGTTTGCATGTCCTGCGCGTTTATTGCGACGCCTGCAAGGTCGGCCATGAGGGCGGCGATATGGAGACGTACCGCGTCGCCTTATGATCTTCGGCCTTTATTTTGCCTGCAAAACCCAACCTAAAAAACCCTGTCAACCATAAAGATCCATAAAAAATGGCCTAAAGTTCCATAAAAAATGGCCTAAAGTTCCATAAAAAATGGCCTAAAGTTCCATTTCGCCCAAAACCCACCCCTTATACTGCCCCCACATGAGCACCTTCTTCTCGGCGCGCCGTCTTTGATTCCCTCCGGGGCGGCGCGCCCTTGAAAAACCGGCCGGCGCAATGCGGCCTTTGCAGTACCGGGGACACGACGCATCATCATGTCCCCGGATAAAAGAACGAGGCAAGCATGGCCTACACAGCAACCGATCTGGCGAACATCGACGCGGCAATCCGGGCAATCATCGCCGGGACCCGCACCGTCAGCCTGACCATGGGCGACAAGACCATCCAATACACCGCGGTTAAACTTCCCGAACTCCAGGCCCTCCGGACAGAGATCGCGACGGAGGTCGGCATGGCCGCCGGCACCTATGCGCCGCGAACCTATGCCAGACAGGGAGGTCGCGGACAATGAGGATGACAAAAGCGGAAAACTTTGTCGCCGTTGTTGTGGAGAAACTCGCCGACCTCGCCTCTCACCGATCCGCACTGGCCCGCCACCGCTACCTGATCGGCTTGTCACCGATGCAGCGCGCCGAGATGTACGCCGCCGCCAAGACCAACCGGATGACCGGCGCCTGGTCGCTCGCCAATACGAACGTCAATGACATCATCGGGGCCTCTTCCCCCATGGTCCGCTCCCGAGTCCGCCAGTTGATCCGCGATTTCCCGTACCTGGCCCGGGCGGCGAACATCATGGTTGACTACTCGATCGGAACCGGGATCATTTTTCAGAGCAGGGCAGCGAATCCTTCCGGCAAACCCGATCCAAAGCGCGCTCAGCAGATCGAGGACGCCGTCAACTGGTGGATGGATGAGGCCGACGCCTCCGGCAAGCAACATTTCTTCGAGCAAATGCGCCTGACCAAACGCCAGGACCTTGAGGCCGGCGAATTCATCGTCGTGAAGAACTATCCGAAGGACGGAAACCGGTTTCTCCCCTTCGCGCTCCAACTCTATGAGGCGGACTGGCTGACCGGGACGCATGACAGTTATGGAGCGGGCGGCATCGGTATGGCAGCCGCACCGGGTGAAAAGGAAATCCGCCAGGGCATCGAGTATGAAAAGCAGACCGGCCGCGTCACCGGATACTGGTTCATGGATCCCCATTATGGCGGAAAGGACGTCTATGTCCCCGCCGACCAGGTCATGCACGGATTCGATTCGCTGCGTCCGCAGCAACTCCGGGGCATCTCCCCGTTTGCGCCGGGCGTCCTGCTTTCCCAGAGCCTCGCCGACTATATGGAATCCGAGATCGACGGCGCCAAGATGGCCGCCAAGTGGGTGGCCATGGTAACACGGGAAAATCCCAACGCCGTACAGCAGGCCATTTCGACGTTAACCTATGAGGATGACGGATCCATAAAAAAGATCGAGGAACTCGAAAACGGCATTATCGAATATCTGCGCCCCGGCGAGAAGATCGACCTGGTCAGCTCGAACCGCCCCGGCGTGACCTTTTCCTCGTTTGTCCGCCTGATCCTGACCATGCTCTCGATCACGACGGGCGCCCCGTATGAATTGATTTCCGGAGACTACCAGGGCCTGAATTTCTCCACGGCCCGGATTGTCCGGAATGATTTTTCCCAGCAGTTGCGGCCCATCAGCGTCCGGCATATCCGCCAGTTCTGCATGCCGGCAGTCAAGACCGCGATCGACATGGCCGTCCTGACGGGCAAACTCACACTCCCCGGGTACTGGCAGAATTCCCGCCGATACCTGGAATGCTGGTGGCAACCTCCGGGAATGGATGCAGTAGATCCGCTGCGCGAAGCAAAGAGCCAGATCGAGGCGATCAGTTATGGCCTGAAGTCGCCCCAGGAGGTCGCACGCGAGCGCGGACGGGATCTTGAGACTATCTACAATGAAATCAAGGCCGCGCAGGATATGGCGAAAGAGATGGGGCTTGTCTTTGATGTTGCCGGAACAACTGTAAAAACAAATCCCGCCGCCATATTAGCATCCGATACCGGGGGAGGTTGAAATGCCTGACAAAATCGACAAAAAATCCGTGGCGAAATCCGATCGCCGGATTGATGGGATGGTTGAGCGCCTTCAGTTGCCCGAATCCATGCGGCCTTCGACGATTGATATGGCAACGCGCTCAGTCGAGGTTGTCGGGGCAACGGAAACGCCGGCATTGGTTTACGATCCGGAACGGTATGAGGTCGTCAATGAAGTTATCTTGATGTCCGGGTGCGAAATTCCCGCCGATGGCAGCATCCCCTTGAC
Organism: Syntrophaceae bacterium; assembly: GCA_003141195.1. Taxonomy (GTDB): domain Bacteria; phylum Desulfobacterota; class Syntrophia; order Syntrophales; family UBA5619; genus UBA5619. The sequence continues at coordinate 24,738 of PLLC01000012.1, read as the reverse complement.
GATCCAACACGAAAACTCGGCATCGGCAGTCATCGGTTCATATCGCGACATGAAGATCGAGGGAGATGAACTGGTCGGCCGCGTCTATTTCTCGGAAGCATCGGATGCCGAACCCTACTGGATCAAAGTGAAGGAAAAGCACTTAAAACGATTTTCGATTGTATATTCGGCGGTTGATCGTGAATCGGTCTATATCGCGGAAAACCAGACAGCGACGGTGAACGGAAAAACCTACACCGGACCTTTACTGGTCACAAAAAAATGGAAACCAAAAGCCCTCGGCCTGGTGATTTTCGGCGCAGATGAACGCGCCCAGGCGAGAGGCGAATTTCAAGACAATCACAAGGAGGAAATAACGATGGATCCGAAAATCAGAAAATTTCTTGAAAGAAACGGTTTGCCGGTGACGGCGACCGAGGAGGAGGCTCAGGCCTTCCTGGAGAGGGCCGAACCCCCAAAACCCGCCGTTCCGGCAGTGCCGGCAGCGGCTACCGCGTCCCCGGATCTGGACAAGATCCGCGCCGAGGCGACCGGCAAGGAGCGCGAACGCATCCGCGAGATCGACGCCCTGCTCACCCGATATGAGTGCCAGGATCTGGCGCGCGACCTGATCGTCGGAAAAGACGACAAGGTCCCGACCCTCGCCGACGCCCAACGGGCAGTGCTGGACAAACTACAGGCGAAGGCCAAAGAGACGACCCCCGCCTTCTCCGGGATCCGGATGGGCGCGGATGAGAAAGAAAAGTTCCGCGCAGCCGCGAACGATGCCCTGATCCTCCGGGCCGGGATGGAAGTCAAAACGCCCGCCCCCGGCGCCCAGGATCTCCGCGGTTACACGCTGGTCGAAATGGCCCGCGAATGCCTGCGGATCGCCGGAATCACTCATCACGGCCAGACCAAAGAGATGGTCGGACGGGCTCTCACCTCCAGTGACTTCCCGTACATCCTGGCGAACCTCGCCACAAAGTCGATGCAGTTGGCCTGGGATGCGGTATCCGAAACCTGGCAGACGTGGTGCGGAGTCGGCAGCGTCAGCGATTTCAAGACCTACTACGACAACGCGCTCTCCGAGCATGACGATCTCGAAGAGGTTCCCAATTCGGGCGAGATCAAGATCGGGAGTTTCACCGAGAAGATTCCCGAGACCTATCATGCAGTCACCTACGCCAAGAAGTTCGCAATCACCCGCGTCATGATCATCAACGACGATCTGGGCGCGCTCACCGCAATGCCGGCCAAGCGCGCGGAGGCGGCGGGCCGTAAGATCGCGGACGTGGCATACGCGGTCATCATCGCCAATGGAAACATGGGCGACGGTCATCCGATCTTCAGCGGAACGTATCATGAGAATGATGCCGTCTCCGGTTTCATGGCGGCCCCGGGGATCACAAACCTCGCAGAAGGGATCCGGGCGATGGGCGTCCAGAAGGACATCAAGGGATTGCGGCGCCTGAACATCAGCCCCGTCTTTTTCCTGGCCCCGAAGGCCCTCCAGGGAGTGGCTGAGGTCTTCTTCAAGTCGGACAAGTTCGCGGATTATGCGGCGACAGTTGCGATTGATGCCATTTCGACAACCCGCGCAAACCCATACAGCGGAACCTATTTCACCCGCGTCTATGAGCCCAGGCTCGACGACGACGATGCCGCCGCCTGGTATCTCATGGGCCCGAAGGGCAGGACCGTGAAAGTCGTGTTCCTGAACGGCATTCAGGCCCCCCTGATGGAGATGCGGCAACCGGGATTCACGATCGAGGGAATGGAGTATGTCGTTTCCATCGACGCCGGCGCATACGCGACGGACTACCGGGCCATGTACCGCAACGAGGGCGACTAAGAAGCGGCTGACATAACATAAACCAACGGGGTGGGACCGATCCCGCCCCGATAGAAAAGAGGAGGAAATAGCAATGGCTAAGAACAAAATTCAGGATGGGAAACTTCTCAATCTCCCCGTGATCGCCGGGACAGTGTCCGGCATGGGCGCCGTAGTCGGCTCCTATCTTCACGGGGTCGCGCAGACGGACCGGGATGCCGCTGGATACGCAGTTCTTGATTGCGGCCCGGCGGTCTATGATCTGCCCGTATATCCTTACGACGGGTCAGGCGCCTCGGCTGTCACGGTTGGCGACGCCCTCTATTGGGACACCGCCCTGACACCGGACAATCTCGACAAAAACGCCGCAGGGATCTTTTTCGGCTTTGCCCTTGAAGCGATCGCGGCATCGCCGTTGGCCTTATCCACCATCAACGTCATGGTGATGCACGTCCAGCCGGGAGTCGGGGCGGTTACCGCCGGCGATATCGGATCGGGCGCGGTAACGGCGGATAAAATCGGCGCCCTGGCTGTTGAGACGGCGAAGATCAATACCGCAGCCGTCACATTGGCAAAACTGGCCACGGGCATCACCCCGAGCCATGTGGTGAAGTATGCCGGGAAAACGGCTGCTCTTCCTGCTTCTCCTTCAGCGCAAGCAACCATCGCGGTCACTGCGGGCATGTCGGGTATCCTGGATACGGATATCGTCGTGGCGTCAATGGCCGTCAACGGAGCGACGGTCAAGTACATCACCAAGGCGGTCATCGTGACGGGTACGTCGATCACGTTTACGGGTTCCGCGAATTTCGTCACCGGCGACATCATCCAATATGTCGTTTACAGGGCGGCTGCGTAAACTGACGGCAATGGGGACATGATGCCGCATCGTGTCCCCATTGCCCACCACGGGGACACGATGATGCATTATGTCCCCGGATGCGGGAGGCGCCAATGTATAAAAACCATACCATGAAAGCATTGCTGAAGGCCCAGGCGGACGGCGCGCAAACGCTCGGAAACAAAGGGTTCGAATACCTGCCCCACCATCAGATCCAGGTGGAGGTCTCCGAACAACCTTCCGTGGGGACGCTGGCCGTCGAATACAAAACCCCCGGCGCGACCGAGTATGTGGCCGTCTCCGGGAGCCCGATCGACCTGACGGCATTGAACAATGCGGCGGCGTTCCGGTTGGACTGGGTGTTTATCGAGTCGATAAAATTCACGCCAACCGGCCTCGATTCGGACAAGACCTACAGCGTGATCATAACGAGTAACGAATGAAAGACGACCCTGTCCTCATTATTCCGGCCCTGACGGAAATCATCCTGACCCCGGCGGAGGCGGTGGACGCCGCCGCCACGCCGATCCGGGATGATTCGGGCGGAATTATCATTGATGGGCAGGGCCTTCAGATTTACGAGGGTTGACCATGGGACTCCGCGCCGTATTCGCCGCCGCCCTTCCCGGAATCTTCGACGCCGCGGGGGAGGATGCCATTTTCACGCCTGCCGGTGGAGATCCGATCCCCTGCAAGGTTTTCATCGACTTTAATGTGATGCTCCAGCCGTCCGGCGCCGAGGTTCAGGTCTGGCAACAGGGGACGACAATCGAGGCGCTTCTTTCAGTTCTCGGCAGGGAGCCGAACCGTGGCGAGACCTTCACCCTCGATATCCCGGCGGACGATACGACCTACACGGTCCAGGCAATCCTCGAGGACGACGGCCTCACGGTCAAGGCGGTGGTGACATGAATACCGTCATGATCAAAATTGACCCCAAAGAACTCGCCTCAGTCCGGGAACTGCTGTCGAAACTGAACGGAGAAGAGGTATCTAAAGCGCAGCAGCGGTGCATCAATACGACTATGGTCGGCGTCCGCACGGATGGCGTAAAGATTCTGACGGATCAGTACGCCCTCACCGCATCGGCGATCAGGAATACTTGGAAAATCAGCAAGGCAAGTTTTAGAGATTCCGCTGGTTCCACCAAAAACTCCTATGGCGTTGTCTCTTCCACGGGTATGTTTATCCGCCTCAAGGAGTTCGGGGCGCAGCAGACAAAAACCGGCGTCTCCGTCAAGGTACTGAAAAAGAATCCCCGCGCCGTCATCAGGGGCGCCTTTTTTGCGACCCTTGGATACAAGCAAGGCGAACAGGTCTATTGGCGCGTATATCACAACCCACAAAAGCAGCCGGTCAAAAATCGGGGTTATTATGCGAATTTGCCGTTGTTCTATCGATTTCCCGTGAAGGCGCTCTATGGACCGCGCATCCAGGATTATCTCGGCGATCCGGGAATTATTGATATGCTGACCAAATCGGCGGGAGAGCGTCTTGAAAAGAACATGGCGCATGAAGTCGATAGAATTTTACAGGGATATTAAGATCATGAACACCATCCGGGAATTGATCATTCAGGATCTTATCGCGCGGGCCGCGGAGATCGCCACGACCGGCTCCCCGCAGGACTACGCGACGGACATCGGCGCGACCATCTTCCGGGCGCACCCGAAGGTGGATCCGGACGATCTTCCCTGCCTGGTTGTCTGGCCGCAAGTGGAGACGGCTGAAAACATGCCCGGCCAGTCCCGCCACCGGATGCCGGTTAAAATCGAAGGGCTTGCGGCGTTCGCGTCAAGCGAACCCTCGGTCATTTCCGAACGCATCCTGGGCGACCTGATCAAATGCTTCACCTCGCCGACATGGGACCGCCGGCGGTTAGTGACAAGTCCGGCATCGCCCGCAACCTATTTGGATCCTTATTTGGAATCAATCGTCTATCAGGGCGGCGGGACGGACTCCTACCCGGAAGACGGATCGCTCACGGTCGGCGCATCGGCCACGTTCCTCGTAACGTATTGGACAACGATCGGAGATCCATACAGCCAGTGAAGAGCATTCTTATCATAACCGGCGCCGCGCCCTGTGTGCTCGATGATCTGACCGCCCTGGATAGGGATGTGATGCCGCATCATGTCCTTATTATCCCAACGGCGGACTTCATGGCGATCGGCCTGGATGCCGTGGACAAATATCCATGGCGGATAAAATATATGGCGACCTACCATCCGGCGGAGATCCCGGAGATCAAGGCGCGGCGCGAGTCCATCGGCGGGAACACGGACTATATCGTGATTTCACACGAATGGAAGGAGGGGGTTGACCTCCTCGAGCCGCTGCTCCCCGGAGAACGCTCCGGATCATCGGCCCTGCTCGGTGCCCAGGCCGCCCTTAAACTTGGCTATCGCCGGATCGTCCTTTGCGGATGTCCCATGACCGGGACGAACATCAAAAATAGCAATTATGAATCCTTCCGCCCCGGATGGGAGGAAAAGAAGAAATACCTGGATGACCGGGTGCGCTCGATGTCCGGCTGGACGAGGGAACTGCTCGGCGCGCCCACGGAGGAGTGGCTGAATGGATAAACTGATCATAATTGGGTCAGCGCCATGCGTCCTTATTGATCTCTCGGCCATCCCGGATCATGCGAGGTTCGATTTTATGTTGATCGGTTCCGGATCCCCGGCGACTTTGAATATCCGGCATCTTGCATACCATGCAAGTCATGAAAACGATTTTGACGCGATAAGAAAACGTAGGAAATCAAATGGATTGAATATTGATTTTGAAACATTTTCCAATAATCCACATCCCGGCGTCGATCATGTGTTCCCCGAATTGACCGCTCCAGTGTGTCCAAAGGATTGCCGGCCGCCAAAGTTCGGACCTAAAGACCCCCGCAACCACCATCATTATTCCGGATCATCGGCCCTGCTCGGGGTGAAGATTGCCCTTCGCCTCGGATACAGGAAGATAATCCTGGCGGGAGTGCCGCTGAACGAGGGTCATTATGCTCATTTCCAGATTGGCTGGACATGGATCGCCGATCTGCTGAAATGCTGTCCGGTCCGTTCCATGAGCGGCTTCACTCGCGAACTCTTGGGCGCGCCAACGGAGGAATGGCTGAATGATTAGGGAGATCCCCATCCGCCTGATCGATTATGACAGCGAACCCTATATCGCCGTACTGGGCGGACCCCTCTGGCTTGGATACCATGAATATATCAGGGGGAAGAAGGATCGCTGCCGGGAGATCATCGCGGCTTTTCTTGCCTCGGTCTATGCAAGCAGGCCCATGGAGCGTTCCACGGAGCAGTTCGTCCGCGAGATTTACCGGGAGCGCGGGCTTCCGATGCCTGCCGATAAGGTCATCGCAGACCATCAGATTGTCCAGGAGGCGGCGGAACGGCGATATGATCGGCTGCACCTGCCCGTGTTGAAGAGTATCCTCTCGCGCGGGTATTTTCCGCACGAAGGCCCGGTTCCAACCGTGACGGAATGCGCCGGTCGATATTTACTCGGGGACGGGAAAAATCGCTGTTCCATTCTTGCGGCTATGCAATGGTCAATGGTCCCGAACGTGAGGTTGGTCGAATGACTGTAAAGACGCTTGATTTCAATGCCTACAAGGCGAACGCCCTTAAAGACCCGCAATGGAAAAGTTATCTCCAGCGCTGGGAGTATCACGCATGGGCCATCGCACTCGTCAACGGAATGAGCCTTCTTTTTAGTGCAAAGTCGGTCCTTGAGATCGGCGCCTTCGGCGCCGGCATTGTGATCGGAAGTGATAGGATGGATCTCCCGGACGGGAAGTGGGTGCCGCCGGACGATCTTCCCACGATCTGGCACGACGCCCGGATCATTCCCTGGCCTTTCAAGGACCGTCAATATTCGCTCCTGATTGCCTTGCGGCTCTGGCACCATCTCGCTCCTGTGCAGCGGGAATGCTTCTTGGAGGCCAAACGGATCGCCAGGAATATTCTGATCGTATGCCCGGAGAAGGAAGTCGTCGGGGTCGGGATCACGCGCTCGCAGTTCATCCAATGGAACGGAGGGGAATCTCCTGTCGTGGAATACTACATGGGAGCATGGGGTTACCTATATCTCTGGAAGGGGGATGCGCCATGACGCCGGGAATCACGATTTGCTGTCTCAAGAAGGGCGACCGGTATCGTTCATATTATGTCCACATCCTGGAGGCCATGGTGCGGAGGAACGTCGTGTCAACCCCTTATGAGTTTGTCTGTTTCACTGACGACAATCGAGAGATAGCGCCGTATATCCGAACGGCTCCGTTGCTTTACGACGCCCCGAAGTGGTGGGGAAAGATGGGCCTCTACATGAAAGCGATTCCCGGCATCAATACGGAGCGGTTGCTTTACCTGGATCTGGACCTCGTTATCACGGGGCAGCTCGACGAACTACTGCAATATGAGGTGGACTTCGCAATGGCGAAAGATTTTCCATTAGGCAAGTACCCCAAAGGTAGCCTCCGGGATCGCATGGGGAACAGCTCCGTCATTTGTCTGAAGGTGGGCGCGGTCTCGCAGATATGGGACTGGTATTGCCTCGCTGGAAAACCGGAAAACGAACCGTTTGGAGATCAGGATTGGGTCAACAAGGAATTCCCTGATCTGATTAAGACGCTCCCGGAACGGTTTGTCCGAAGCTATAAACTGCATTACCTTGAGGGAACTATCCCGCCGAAGTGCAGCATCGTAATGTTTCACGGCCACCCGAAGCCGCCGGATTGCGGCGGCTGGGTAAAGGAACTTTGGAAATGACAACCCCTGATCAATTCAACGATGTCTGGCAAACCGGCCGCTACCGCCTCGGCTCCACGGCGTTGCGGCTACTGCCGTTTCTCCGGGCGCAGATCCCCATAGGAAGTACGGTGAATGATTATGGTTCCGGCACAGGGAGAGCAGAAAAGGGTTTGCTTGAGTTCTGTTCGCGGGTGAACATGGTGGACTTTGCACCTGTTGCGCTTGAATCTGATGCGCGATTATTGATTGGCAAAGGATTGACTTACGTTGTGTCGCCTCTTGAAACCCTGCCTAAAGATTTTCCGGTAGCCGATTGGGGGATCTGCATCAACGTCTTGATGACGGTCGAACCAAACCGGCTCCATGATATTTTGGCAGAGATGCGGCGAACATGCCGGAATCTAATTGTCGAAGTTTATGACTGGCCTGATGTCCGGCTCGGTATAGACTTGACACTGATAAAAGGGGATGCGGCTTTTTGGGCGGAGCAACTGCGGAAGCATTGGCCTTCCGTCGAATCTCTGAATAGTCCTGAGCATTCGCGCAGGTACATAACCATTGGAAGGGAAAACTAACACCTTAAGGAGGAAATGAATCATGGGAACCGCAGAAAATGCAAAAATCCAGATCGAAAGTGTGCCGGAACTTGTGCCTATGGCAGCGCTTACAGACCACGGCGATCACAAGGATTTCCGGGGAGCGGGTGAAATGTGGTCAAATCAGGCCGGATATATCCCGACCGTTTTGCCGAACGGGGTGTTGACCGGTGGAATCGTGTCTCCGGCGGTCAGCGGGTCGGATGATGTTGTGGATGTGGCAGCGTTGACCTGCAACCTAAACGGGGTCGAGGAATCCATTGGCGCAGATGCGGATCTGTCTATCCCGCGTCCGTCGGCAACGCATATCAAATACTCAATAACAGTCAAGGCAAATAAGGCAATCGAGGCTGTGGCGGGGACGGAAAGTACAGCCTTTTCAACGGTCAGGGGATCTGCCGGAGGTCCGCCGTTTATTCTTCCGGACAGCATCGAAATAGCGCAGGTGTGGCTGTCATCGGATTCGTCCGCCCCGATCACGGCGGCTGAGATTAAGCAAGCCTGGGGGACATACCAGGAACGTGCTTTTTACCCGACGTGGGAGGAGTCCCATTTCAATGTCGAGGCGGGTGTTATGGGTACGGCGGGGGTTGTGTTTGATGCAGCCCTTCCCCTGACCCACTCGGCTATTTCGCCGGAAGTGCCCCAGACGAAAGGTGTGTACGCTGAGTATTACGAGCCGACCTTTACCGACATTGCGAAAAGTGCTGAGTTTGTGCCTCCGGAAACCACCTACACGACATCCTCGAAGCAGATTTACGGGATGACGATCGGGGCTTCCGCATCGGCCTTGAATCAAGGTTCTTTCACGGCATATCTGAATGACGGAATCGCGGACCCTCTTCTTTCCCTGAAAGGCAAGTCCCTGTTTTTCAAGTTTTTCCAGAACCGCTTGAGTTCCTTCCCGTTCATTCTGGTGCAGGGGATTTTCGGGATTACTCGGACGTTCCCGGCGGCGGATCAGATCACGGCGGCTTGCACGATCTCTGCGGAGACGGCAGCGGTGGAAATCGTCGCATAACCTTCTTGCCGGCAAAGGAGGGATTTATGGGTTTCGAGGCAAAGCAGTTTCTTAAAACGAAGTTTGTTCACCGCACTGAAGAAGTTCCTGTCCCGGATTTGGCCGCGTATTTTTCTGAGGGGGCGAAAGCCGTCTGGACTGTGCGCGGTTTGACCGGGCAGGAACTCGGGCGGGTGAAGGAAACGCCGGACCGGTTAAAGAAAATGTCCGGAATCTTGTCCGGCCTCATGTCGAATGTCACGAAGGAAGTTAGCGATTCCGTATCGGCGGTTCTCGGGGGCGGGACGCTGGAAACGCCAGACGATATTGCAATTCGGCTTGGACAACTCGTGACAGCAAGCGTTGAGCCGAAATGCACCCTGGATCTCGCTATCAGGATCTGCGAGGTTGCGCCGGTGACGTTTTATCAACTGACGAACCGGATCACGATTCTGACAGGGCAGGGTCAAGAGCCGGGAAAACAGAAGCCCTCTGGCGAGACGGCGGGCTCAGGGCCAGTCTCGCCCTCTGCTACGCCAGGGGGCGATTCCTCTATGAAGTAAGGCCTGACATATTCCCGCAGGGGTATCTGACGGATGAGGAGATTCTGCTGTGGGATCGGTTTTATGACTCCATAAAGGCGAGGAAGTAAATGGCAAACGTAAGCAAGACCGTGGAGATTATCTTCGGCGGCAAGAATGAACTCTCCAGCGTTATAAACGAAGTGGGGAGAGACCTTGACTCCATAGCAGGGAAACCGGACAAATTCAACCTATCCCTTTCCAGCGCCGCCGAAAATGTTTTGAAGATCGACGCTGCAATGGCCGCGCTGGCTATCGGCGGCTTAGCGTATGCCGTAAAACAAGCCGGAGAATTTGAAACGTCGTTCGACAAAGTCGCCCTTCGCATCAACGCGAGCGATTCCGAGATAAATAAATTCAGGGGAGACGTGTTGGATTATGGTATCGATTCGACCTTTTCACTGGGGGAGATCAATGCTGCCCTCACTGAATCCATTCAGAAAGGTACAAACTACAAGGATGCCATCGCCGAACTGGCTACCTCTGAAAAATTGGCTGTCGCAACCCACAGCGACCTGAAATCGTCCACCGTCCTGCTAAGCACCGTGATGAACGCTTATGGGGCCTCCATGTCCGAGGCTGCGCATTACGGAGATATCTTCACGAAAGGGGTTGAACTCGGTGCGGGTGAAATTCCGCAAATGGCGGATGAGATGGGAAAACTGTCCGGAATTGCGGCTGCGATGGGCATCCCGATCCAGACGGTCGTAGCTGCAATCGCCGCGCTCGGTTCCTATGGCATTGATACGGGAACAGCCATCGCCGGATTGAAGATGATGCTGAACAATCTTCTCGCCCCGTCCAAGGAAGCGCAAAAAGAAGCGGCTAACCTCAATATCCAATTTGACGCGCAAGCAGTAAAGACCAAGGGCCTGGCGGCCGTGCTACAAGAGACTTACACGGCTACCAATGGCAATGCCGAGGCGATGAAAGCGCTATTCGGCAGCGTCAAGGGTCTGAATGTCTCCATGGATCTGGCGAGCGATAAACAGGGGATTTTTAAGAATGATCTGGTCGCAACGCAAAACGCAACCGGAGAAATGCAAAGGGAATATGACCTGTTTGTAAATGATTTTGAGAATGTCAACCAGCGTTTGAAGAATTCCTTCGAGGTCACTCTTGTTGACATCGGCTTAAAGTTGATGCCGGATTATGCGAAAATCGCAGGCGGCATGAGCGATATAATGAAGGGGATCAAGGTCGGCGTGGACAGCGGCGCCTTCGATCCGCTTTTCACATACCTGGACTCCGTAGCCGTGTCGGTTGCGAAATGGCTGGCTGATGTCGGCGCAGCATTTCCCGAAGCCCTTAAAAACGTGGATTTTACAGGCCTTGTCGATGCTCTCAAAAACTTCGGGGCTGCCGTCGACGGACTGTTTGACCTGGGCGACGATAAGCCGAAGGCCATGGCCGCGGCGATGCAACTCGTGATCGATTCCGTCAAATACCTGGTTGAAGTCACGAAAGGAATCTTAGAAGTTTTTGCTCCCCTTATCCGGGTTTCTGAAGACGTCGTTGGAGGCTTGACTTCTTTAGATACAGCGACAAAGGAACTGATTGGGAACCTGATGGGCCTGAGCCTACAGTATAAACTGTTCGGTCCGGTCGTAACCCTTGTCATGCAGGGGATTGCGGCAGATACAGAAAGCGGAGCGCGGGATGTTAAACTCACGTTTCTCGTTCTGGAAAATGGCATCAATGCAATTAAGGTAGCCGTTGTGGCTTTGGGCCTTGTTTTTGCGAATGTAATGTTGGAGATCGCAGAGAACGGGAAATATCTACCGTTAGGACTGTCTGCATTTGCCGGAAGTCCAGAAGACATCCAACGAGCGAGTGACCGGGTTAAGATTTTAGGTGATCTTCTCGACGGATACGAGAACGATCTTGCCGCATCTTCGATGAAGGTACAAGCCGCATGGGACGGCGCGGATGTTTCAGCCAAGAAATTTACTGCGACCGTGAAAGCGACGCCCACATCTGTCACGACCGAGGGCATATTCATGCCAAAACTCGATCCTCTCGCAACCTCGGAGACTCAATGGAACCTGACGCAGGCGTTCTTCCTGAAGGATAAAAATCAGATTGACCTCTACACGACTCTGCAAAACGCGGAAGTGTTGATCGCCAAAGACAAACTCAAAGAGGCTTTCCCCCCGCGCTGGAACATGGACGTCATTGTTGAAGCAGACGGGACGACCATCGAAACCACGCGGGACATGATCTACAAACAGTTCGGGGATAATTCTCCAGGACATGAGTCCGGGGATTACCTTATCACCAATATAGGCACTCGGGCGGACGAGGAGAAAATGGCGGCTACAAAGAAGGCGCTTGAAACCGCGTTCCCGAAGGAAAAGCCGATGGAGATTCAGGCGCAACTTGACGTCGCCAAAATCAAGGCCGACGGGGAAATCGTCCAGAAATCTATCGAGTGGAAGGCAAAACTGGATATCGCGGACGTCGAGGCCAATGCGAAGATTGTCGAGGCCGCTTTCAAAAGCATCGACACCACAATCACCAGCACGGGAACCACGCTGTCGTCTATGCTCGCCACCTTCGCCGGACTGCAGGGGAAGGGCGGGACCTCGTTTGTCGAGCAACAGATTATTGATGAAGCGCGGCGCCGGGATGCGGCTCTGGACATGCAAAAAGATTTAGTTGGGGCTGAGGTCGATAACCTGAGAGCCCGAACGGACTCCTTAAAAAGGGGTGACGCCATAATAACTATCAACGGCGCAGGTTTGCAGCCGCAGCTTGAGGCGTTTATGTTTGCAATCCTGGCAGCGGTTCAGGTGAAGGCAAACGCCGAAGGGCAGAAATTCTTGGTGGGGATATGACATGATCGGAATAGCAACCCAAACATATGACCTCGACGGCGCGCGGGTGTTTCGGAAAGCCAATCGCGATATCGAACTCCGGAACCGGACGGGCGCTCGCAGGGTTTCCCGGACGGCGACGCTGGATGGCGGGTGCGTAATTTCTGACATGGGCTTCTCCGACGCCGACAGGGACTTCACCGTTCAGGAACAGGCTCCGAGCGTCGAGGCTGTGGACTTCGCCCGGTATATCACGGAAACATACAGCCGCGTCACGGTTGCGGCGGCTGATGGATCTTATGAAGCTGTCCCAGGTTCTTACGAGATCGACATTGACGGCAACCTGATAATGAAAATGCTGATAGTCTCGCGGCTGTCAGAATAGGAGGAACGGCAATGGCCAGTGAATTTACGCTTTACAGCAGCGCGAGGAAATACGTCCTGGACGGGACGATTGTCCTGGATACGGACATCCTGAGACTCGCTCTCGCAACATCGGCCTACACGCCGGATGTCGCCCATGCGGTCCTCGCGGACGTTTTCTCGTCTCCGTCTCCTGAGGTTGAGGCCGTGGCGAGTCCTGATAACGGTTATACGGCATGGGGAAAGATGCTGACCGGGCAGGTGGCAACGAAGACCGATACGCCGTCCGCCGGGAAGTTTGACGCTGACGATGTAGTCTGGACGGCTTTAACGGCGACATTCCGATACGGAATCCTGTTTGCGGAGAAAACCGTCGGCGCGATTGTGAACCCCCTGATCGGATATGTCCTTTTTGATGCGACCCCCGCTGACATTGTTGTCTCTGGCATTGACTGGGAGGCGCGATGGAGCGCGAACGGCATCATAACGAATTAGGAGCAGCATGGCGAACGAAGTCCTCATACTGAATTTTGAAGGCGCCGACGGCGCCCCATCCTGGACCGAGGAAGCGCAGGGCCTTGAACCGGCAATTCACGATAATTGCGAACTGGATACGGCGCAGCATTACGCCGGGAATTCATCGCTTTTATTCAAAGGCGGGAGCGCCGCTGAGGTCTCCTATCTTGTTCCCGGCATAAATTCAAGCAATGTCGATCTTACGTTCTATATTGCTCTGCATGAAAAAGAGTCTTCATCGCTTACTCTTATGCTTACCGATGCGGATGGCGGCGGGAATAGCACGATTTATATTCAACTGTTTTCATCATCGCTTGTGGTGCAGGCCTGGGCAGCGGATGGAACGCGAATTCTGTATCACAGTGCCGCGCAGTCATGGGATTTGGACACATGGTACAAATTCCGCGTCACAATAACCGGCACAGCAGTCGCATTTTCTCTCAATGACGCTCTTTTTGCCTCTGATGATACGGGGAAGCCGCTGACCGGGTTAGACTCTTTTGCCATAGGCTGGACTACCTGGGTTTCATGGCTTGATGCCGTGACTATGGGATCAGTTCCGGCAGGCGGGATCGACATCCCGGTTGCCGCGATGGAACTTGTTGCACAAGCGCCTTCCTATGGCGGCTCTGGATATGCTGAAATTCCCGTGGCGCTCCTGCGCCTGCTGGCGAGGAATCCCTCTTGTGTGTGGAGCATTCCCTTATCACGGCAGGCATCCTCGCAGGTGGTTTGCCGGTGCATCCTCACGGGCGCGGACGATGGTTTGGCAGACATCGACTTGCCGATCGCATCCTTTCAAGCGCGGCTGCGGGATGGAGAACCATCCTATCTGTCTTGCGTGGTTCCGAATTCCCTCGCGTATGCGGGCGAGGTCGCCTCTCGACCGAATGGAGAGATCATCGTCTTGAAGGGCCTTCGGTTGTGGGACGGGACGGAACATCTGCAAGAGATTGCTCGGGTCAATTATGAAAGCGTCCAGATTGACCGGGGCGCGAGGAATGATTCCTTGACCCTTTCCGGACATAAAACAGTTACATCGAGTGCGGTGAAGGAATGGACCGTGGCAGGCGTGTCTTTTTATGGCCTGCAGACGGACGGCAAGCGGAGCATCCGCGCCGACGTGGACTTGTTCCTTCGGCCAGGGGACACCTGCATCTATGGCAGCGGCGGCAACGATTATTTCGTAGCCGGGCAGATAACGATATGGGTGACAGCGCGCCCGGCGGCTTTTTATATGGAAGTGACAGAGGCATAAGGGTGAAAAAGGAAACGGCAATAGTGTTGGTTATCGCAGCCACCGGAGTGTTCTGGCTGACGGTTATTTGTGTCACTGTTCATTTTGTTGTGAAGCACTGGTAGGGAATTATGGGACAGGCGATCATTACAGGCGGCGGACCGGCAGGACTTTACAACGTGACCCTTGTGAAGGAGCCGGGGAAGTCTGTCGCCCGACAAATAGCGATCACCAAACGGCTTAACGAGCTTGGCAGCCTGGCTCCGGGGAATCTTCCGGGCCTGATTACTGCCGCAAGCGAAGCCATCGACGCCGCGATCGTCGCGCTCACGGCCGCGCAAGGCGTCCTGGACCGGTCAATCTCCTTCATCCACGAGACGATCCCTTCTCTGACCGCCGTTCCCCGCTGGTACAACACCGGCAACGGCAAATGCACCAAAGTCACGCCGGGGCCGCTTTGCGACATCGGAACGTATTCCTTGCAGTTCGGGGAGTTTATTCCGGGGGATCCCTATAAAGACCCGCCTGTTCCTAATTCCGAGGGCTGGCTGGTAAGCCGCCCGATCGGCTCCTTCCTTCCGAATGCGAAGATAGGAACATATTCCAGCTCTGAAATCAGCTTCATAACGGCCCAGGGATCGATCCCTTTTGCCTCTGGAGACGCTTTTGACATCGAAGTGACCGAAGTGACGCAGAAGCCGGTAACGCCGGTCACGAAGGCCACGCAGGACGTCTTGACGGCGCAATCCAACCTTACTAAGAAGCGCGGCGAACTGAGCGCCTTGCAGGGAGAATTGGCGTCGCTCTTGAAGGAACAGGCACAGTTGACCGCGGCGATGGCGGTGGAAGCAAAGACCGGGATCTGGTGTACGGACCTGACGGAAAACCTCGCGGTAGGCGCTAAGGTCGGCACCATGGAAATGAACGGGGTTGATGACGAGATTATCCTGGCTCCGGGCGGCAGGGTCGATAAATCCATCGGCCTCCTGCAGCACGTCGGCGTGGCATCTCCGGCGGGCGTTTTCTGCAATAAGGCGCGGCTCCCCGCATGGCAGAAATGGAAGCCGACGCACCGGGTCGGAACGATCACGGCGATCACCTACGAGACGGATAAATGCGACGTTGGAATCGAGGCTCAATACAGCGAAGAACAAGGGCTCCCGATAAACCAGACGGGGGATGCATACAAGGCCACCAAAGCGGCGATGCAGGGATGGATTGACTTTGCGGCCCTAAACTCCGCCTTCCCTCTTGTCACGAACACCCTGGACACGAAGGTGCCGAACACGGCTCAACTTACCGCAGACCTCACTTCCGTCAATAGCGATGTCAACAATCGCTACAAATACCAGACCGACATCGAACAGTACGGGAAACTGGACAACTGGACGCTTATGCAGGAGGGCGGCTCCGGCGATTGTGAGGATTTCGCGCTCACGAAGGCGAAGAAACTGCTCGATATGGGCTATCCCGCGTCTGCGCTCCATATCGAGGTTGGCACGACGCTCACGGGAACGGGGCATGCGTGGCTGGTAGTGCAAACAGACAAAGGGGATTTTGCCCTGGACAACAATTATAAGACGGTTATGCCGAACGGCGCAACCCCTTATACGGCGCGCCAGCGTCAGACCGGAATGAATTGGAGCCGGGAAGGCGTGAAACTGAAAGACGTTCCCGTCGAGTATATGGACGGTATGAATTCGGGACCGTTTTTGGTGGGCGACAATGTCGTGGTCCAGTTCGCAGGACAGGCATGGACCGCGCCGAAGGTAGTCGGGTTTGAAAGGTCTCCCAGAGGGACAGATTATCTGATGGTTAATGATTGCCAGGTAGATCTTATTCCCGGCGGGCGGAAATTGAAACTATGGCAGACTACTTTGGGTACGGCCAGTTATAAAAAAGAAGATCCCTTAACCTATATGTTCTCGCCCCCCGACTCCGGACAGAATTTAGGCAACGCGTATTACAGTTATAAGAAGAACGCATATATTTTTGCTATTGTTTTTGATGCCGGTGGTCATTGGGAGCCTCGTTTACGTTCTATTTCTGCGGTCACCGGAAACATTATAGCAGAGGTATCCCTACCGATAGCACCTATACTTGCCCCTTCGTTCGGATATTCCGTACTCCCTGACGGAAGCGAACGCTTTGCATATTTAATGGGCGTGTACGTGTGTTTATATGATGAGAATCTTCAGTATGTCAGCAGATACTTGCCTTACGTTGACGGGAACCTGATATTCATGGGGCAGGATGGTTCTCTTATTACCATGAAGGACATTCAATCATCTGAATTGCTATCTGAATTGATTTGCTATGGCATCACGAAATCAAAAAAGGGGATATTCCTATACAGGGAATGGACGATTACCCAGGTAAATGTACCTTGCGGAGAGTGGGATGATTCCGGACCATTCCCTCCCTACTACTGGAGACCCGCGACGAGTGTGCATGAACAAACTCACATTTCAAAGTGCGAACTTCGGTTATATGATCTTGACGGTAGGAATTACATTAAAATCGGGGATTTAGACATTGGTAAAAAGCATGACTTTTGGCAAACGACAGCTCCTGGAGCAGGGTATCCTGATATAATTTATGGCGCTCAAGAAGTCGTTTCAGACGCCACTACCAACGTAGTTTCTATCGCAAGCGTGGAAAAACATATCGTCGCTTTATCATCTGGAAACGGGAACTACCATAACGCCTTTGACGGTTTGTATCGCACAGTAGGTTGGACACCGGAAATAACTGTTCCGTCCTCTCTGAAAGTATTCAAGGAATCGGGGGGGTTGGCTTACGAAATACCTCGGACGATGACAACCGCACTCACTGAATTAGGTGGATACACATTTCCCATGGGTAACGTTACATGGCAAAGGAGGAACAGATCATGAAGATAAGTCAATACCCGGCAGCAACGACTGCGGCAGGCGCGGACATTACCGTCCTTGTTCAGGGCGGGGCGACGAAGAAAGTATCTCTCACAACGCTGGCAACCTATTTTACGGGTGGGGCATCCATTAAAAACAATTTTGCGGGGACGACGACGCCGGGTCCCGGCGATGATTCCGATGATGATTATGAGATCGGTTCCATCTGGATCAATGTCTCATCGAACCCGAAGGAGGCATATCGTTGTGTCTCGGCTGCGCCAGGCGCGGCAATCTGGTTAAATACCACGCTGGAGATCAGCGAGCTCGGCACGGCGGCGCTCTTAGACATCGAGGCGGCAACGGCGGCGAATGATGTTCTCGTAGGCGGCTCTTCGCCATTCTCTTGGATAAGAAAAACACTTGCGCAGTTCAAGGCTATCATCGGCATTGATTCCAAGGCCGACAAGGTGGCTACTTCCCCGACGCCAACGGGAAAGGTCGCGGAATTCGATTCGTCCGGCAACCTGGCCAGGTCGGCAAAAAACTCGTCTGACATCCACGCCCTGGGGGCGGACGATCAGAACCTTGACGGCTTCGCGGAGAAGGTCGCTGTGTCGCCAGACCCGACAGGATTCGTGGCTACTTTTGATTCCGGCGGGAATCCGGCGGTATCCGTGAAGAAAGTGGAGGATATTCATGCGCTGGGGGCGGACGATCAGAACCTTGACGGCTTTGCCGAGAAAGTCGCTGTGTCGCCAGACCCGACAGGATTCGTGGCCACCTTCGACTTCGCCGGAAACCTTGCTGTATCTGGAAAGGAAGTATCCGACATCGGTTCCTCTGAACCGGATGCAACGAAGGCCGATAAAGTGGCAGATTCCCCTGATCCTGCTGGCCTCATTGCTATCTTTGACAGCGCTGGGAATCTTGCGGTATCTGATAAAACTCCTGGTGACATCGTTGACGCCTCTGACAAGGCCGACAAGGTGGCTACCTCACCCACGCCAACGGGATACGTTGCCGAACTCGATGCTGCGGGCAATATCGTAAAGTCCTCAAAACTATCCTCGGCAATCGGCGCGGCTGACGCGAGCAAGGCCGACAAGGTCGCTACGTCACCGGTCCCAACGGGATACCTGGCACAGTTTGACTCCGCTGGCAATCTGGTCACATCCTCTAAACTCGCTTCGCTGGTTCACGCCGCTGAGTCAGACAATCAAAGCCTTGCGGGACTTGCGACAAAGGTGGCGACTTCGCCTGCCCCTACGGGATTAGTGGCGACGTTTGACTCGGGTGGTAATCTTGCAACATCGGCGGTGGAAGTTGAGGATATTGTATCGTCTGAAAATATTGCTACGATCGTGCAGCTCACGCAGACGGAATACGATGCCCTCAGCCCGGTGGATTCAGCGACACTCTATATCATCGTGGGGGCATAGACATGAAACTCAGCGATGCGGACAAAATAATGATCGACGTGAATGCCGCCGATAAGGTCTATCTGGGGGCAGAGGCGATTTGGTCATCCGGACCAGGTTTCGTCGCTGCGACCGGCGGAACCATATATACAGATGGCGATTATAAAACACACGTCTTTCTCGGTTTAGTAGACGTGACGCTTCCCTTAACGGCAACTGGTCAGGGAGCAACGGCATCCTCCACCTATACGGGACGCGATTCATGGAGAGCGTTTGACCATTATAATGTCTCCGCTTCTGTCTGGTCTGGAGCAGGACACGGATCAGAGTGGTTGAAGATAGACTTAGAGGGCGCGCCCGGTGCATTGGTCGGTCGGAAAGGGGCAATAACTTCATACTCTGTAACTGCATGGAGTAATCCCGATTACTATGCGCAGACAATGGATGCGTGGACTCTATATGGTTGCAATGAGGCAGATGAGAGCGATCTGACGGCGTTAAATTCTCAAACCGGAGTATCATGGACATCTCCGGGACAGAAGAAGACATATACTCTCGCTGGCACCTCTGCTGCCTATCGTTACTTTAAGATAGTCGGTACTACCTCCGTCCCGAATGGAAATCCGTCTGTCGGTGAATTGGAACTTTTCCTGGAGGAAGATTCTGATTTTATTGTTATCTCTGGTGGGAATGTTGAAGTCCTTGTTGTAGGTGGAGGTGGCGCTGGTGGATGTGCTAATGCGGGTGGTGGCGGTGCCGGTGGAGTCCAATATAATGCAGCATTTGCAGTTACAGCGCAGGCGTATTCTGTCACGGTAGGAATTGGTGGACACGGTGTAGCAGGGGCATGGAACAATCCCCAAAAAGGAGTAAACGGAGACGACTCAGTATTTGATACATTAACGGCACTTGGCGGCGGCGGCGGAGCAGGATTTAGCAATACAGGGGATTATAAGGGCAGTAACGGTGGTTCAGGTGGTGGTGGTGGCGGTGCAGATGGTGGGAAGACCCGAAACACTGGTGGGACAGGAAGTCAGGGATATAATGGTGGGAGCGGTTCTGTCAATAATTCTACAAATGCTGGTGGTGGTGGTGGCGGTGCGGGGGCTATTGGCGCGAATGCCTCTGATCCTTCGACTGGCGGAGCCGGTGGTGCGGGAGTATCTGCATACTCTGATTTACTTATTGCCGCCGATGCTGGTGTTGATATAGCTGGAACTCATTGGATTGCAGGTGGTGGCGGTGGTGGGTCAAATGGCAACGGAGAAGGTGCGGGGGGAAATGGCGGCGGTGGTGCTGGAGGACATAGCGGGACGGCAACAGCAGGCACGGCTAATACTGGTGGCGGTGGCGGTGGGCATGGAACAAATACCGGAACTGGAGCAAATGGCGGTTCCGGTATCGTGATTATAAAGTATAAATATAAATAGGAGACTCGTGAAGTGGGTGCTGCAAAAACGAAGAAAGCCAATCAGGCGAAGCTAGTATTAGGACTGGTGAAAGAGAGATATCGTGTGACTGTCATTCTGGTGGATGGTTCAGTTGAGGAGCATGAGAATGTTGTCAATTTTGGACCGATCCCTAACAGGGATTTGCTCGGAATAACATCTTTTGATGGGGAGACGGTGGTTTATCCTCTGACGAGTAATGTCCGTAAGTACAAATTCAGCGTGATTATATAAAATGTAGAGAATTGTAGAGACTAAAGGCGATTCTTGGAATAACCTAACATAACCGCCCAAAAGGGGGACTCGTAATGGACATGAATCAAAGTTACGACGTGTCTATTGTTTTGACTCTGCTCTTAATACCGCTCAGTTTATCCTTGGTGACGGGGATCTTTAAACGGTACTTCGCCAAACGCGATGCTGCCGACGTGGAAAAAGAGAAGCGGAACGATGAAAAGGCGAAACGGATTCGGGAATTGTTGGAAGAGAAAGAACAGATTGTGGCTCAGTCGGCTCTCGAATGGAGGCAACATTCTACTCTGAATCAAGAGGCTATCAAGGCGGAACTGATAAGAATCGCTGACAACATGCACGACAAAATCCCCTTTAGGGAGTGTGAAAAGAGGATGGATAAGTTCGACACACGGCTTCGATCCGTTGGGGGTTAGGCCGTTAAATTGAAAGGAGGTAAGTATGAGCTTAGGAACGGTACTGTTAATCATCTTGATCGTAGTGCTTTTCGGGGCCTATCCCGGATGGCCGTACTCTCACACCTGGGGATATTATCCCTTCGGCGGCGTAGGATTGCTAATCCTGATCTTGGTTGTCCTGTTGCTAATGGGGCGGATTTAATGAAACTCTGGTGGCTTTATCTCCTGTTGCCGGTTATTGCCGCGGTGATTCTGCTGCTGGCTAAGGTCAGGTGAGTCTATGGATGAAATTACTCTGACCTTATGGGAGAGAATCAAGCGGATCAGGACGGAACTGGCCATGCTCTGCGTAGTGTCAATCGCCGTACTGTTCATTCCCCCGGAGGCCCGGATGGGTCTTTTGGGTCTCTTTATCACGAAACTGATGTTTGTAACGATGGGGGTCCTCTATGCGCACGCTTCACGAAAGTTCTTGTTCCCATATTTGAACATGGAGAATCTTCTCACGGAACACCATTGGGGCGGTATGGCTTTTCTGACCGCCTACTATGGTGTGGTCATTTATGCTTTTGCTATCGGCGGGTAAACGTTCCTCTCAGGAGGTTTGTCGGAGTGGCGAAATTTCTCAACAACATTTTTTCGGAGGATCTGGGATATTTCAAGGGACGGCTTGTCCGTAAATTAACGGTCCCTTTGATCTGGATAGACGGGGACAAAAGGATTGAAATGCCGGTCGAGATGGAATCGGATGGAGCAAGCGTTCCCCGGTTTCCTCTCATTTATGATGCGTGGGGAGACCGGGTTCCGAGGGAAGCGTTCATGCACGATTACGCTTACCGGATCGATGGCACGATTATCTTGGTGGTTAGCAAGGAAGTCAATGAAACCTGCCTTGACCTTATTCGGGAGGCGGATATTCTCAGGCGTGAGACAATCCCGAAATTGGATGCTGATTGGTATTTCCGGATCACCATGCGCGACCATCCTTATCCATATGCCGTTTACCAGCCAATGTATTGGGCCGTTCGGGCGTTAGGCGATTCATCTTATCATCGGATGAAGGTGCTGGACCATTTTGAGGTTACACCATGATTCGCAAAATGAATACGGCAGAGCAATGGCATTTGATTGCAGCGTTGTTGACCGTATGGATAGCGGCCCTTATTTCGATCACATGCGTTCACGCTCTTGACCGGTGCGAATCTCTG
This sequence comes from Syntrophaceae bacterium, assembly GCA_003141195.1. Classification (GTDB taxonomy): domain Bacteria; phylum Desulfobacterota; class Syntrophia; order Syntrophales; family UBA5619; genus UBA5619. Next base: position 2,609 of record PLLC01000012.1, on the reverse strand, counting down.
ATCACGGATGCGCGGATCGAGCACACGCGCTACTTCGGGATTCAGTACCCCTATTGGTACGGCGTCGGGCAACTCAAACAGGAATCCGCTTGCCGGACAACGGTCACGGCTGCGGATGCCGGACAGGGTGTCGCTCAGTTCATGCCGAAGACGGCGCAGTATATCTCATCCCTCATGGGTGAGGCCCTCGATCCGTACAACCCGAAACAGGCGATCCGGATGCAGGCGTTCTATATGCACCGGATTCACACAAAAGAGAATTGGTCGGGGGTACTGTGGATCGCTTATCAGATTTACAACGGCGGAAAGGCAACGCTTTACGGGGAATTTCAACGAGCGCAGATGCTGGACTGGGATCTGATGAAGATATGCTGCCAGAGGAAAAAGATCCAAATGAAGTGGGGCGTGCTGGATTTCTGCGAAGTGAACTATGATTACTCAAAGAAGGTCGAGAAGTACGGGAACCAATACCGGCGAGGAACCGATGGGATAAATTACTGGTAAAGCAAGGAGGTAAATGATTATGGAACTACTATTGACCGGAATTGGTATTGGCGCATCTGCTGCATCGGTTGTTTGGTTTCTCGTCTGTCAGAACAATAAAGACAAGTTCATGGCGGCGCTGTTTGAGGCCGAGGCGAAAGGAGCCGCTATCGCAGACGTAGTAAAGAAGACCTCTCAAAATAGAGAATGGATGAGGCGGGGCAATGAGAGTCATGAATGAAGACGGAACGATTTCAGGTGCGTTTATCAATGCGTTACTGACGTTTGTTTATTTGGTGATCCTCATAGCCGCTATTTTTGTGCCCTTCGTGGCTGATGCGGTGAAGAAGATGGAAAGTTTTATGACATGGTTCTTCGTGGCGAGTTTCGGGATATGGAATATCGGAAAGACAATAACCACATTAAACACTGGGGGGACTAATACGAATGAAGCGCCCAGTATATCTCCTAAAAATGTCGACTCGTGAAACTGATGGAGGAAATTCAACATGAAAATACTTATTCTGATTTTGGCGATTATATTCTTGATCGCTTTTCCAGCACTTGCAGCAGATCCTACGGCGACAGTGAAAATTACTTTTTCATGGGAACAACCGGAAAGCCTGGCGGATATCAGCGGATGGAGCCTTTACTATAGCCCAACTGCCGGATCGGGATATATCAAGGCGGTCGATATCCTTTATCCGTCAGCACTTGTAGGTACGGGGCCAACATTTACCTACGTGGCGACCATTTATCTGTCCGGCCCTTATGGAAGTACGATAACGAAGTATTTCGTTGCAACTGCGAACGGTAAAAATGGGCTTAAATCGGTCTATTCTAACGAAGTGCGCTACGATTATCCGATGTCCACGCCACCGACAGCTCCAGCCAATTTTAGGAAAGGCGGGTAAACCAATGACTATCAAGGATTTTCTCAATTTTCCGTCTTATGTAACTCAACGACTGGATCAAATTCTCAAAATTGTCAAGGCGATCCAGAGAAAGGAGGAGACTATGAGTGCTGAATTGGATGCCCTTGAGGCAGCGGTAACAGAGAACGAAGGTCTGGATGAGAGCATTATCCAGTTAGTGAATGGCCTTGCTGCTCAGATTGCGACACTGAAGGAAGACCCTGTAAAACTTCAGGCACTGGCAGATTCGCTGAGAACGCAGTCCGCGGCCCTTAGCGCCGCGATTCAGGCCAACACCCCTGTGGCATAGGCCGACCGCCACACAAACCAGCTCCCCGGAGCAATCCGGGGAGCATATTTAGGGGTAGTAAACTATGCAAATCATAATGACTAAGCAACGATGGGGCATTCTTGCTGTGTTCGTTCTGGCAATCGCTCTGTTAATCTATACGAGTTGGCCCTCTGCTCCCAAAGTGGTGGATTCCACGGCAACTATCAACGCCGCCCAGGCGCAGATGCAGACACAATTCACAAACCAGTTGAAGGAAAAGGACGTTCAAATCAAGGACTATCAGTCGCGACTTGCCGTGTCGGACGCGAAATATAAAACGCTGGCCTTGAAATACAATGACCTGCAGAAGGAGAAAGAACATGTTAAAGCGCCACTTACAAACGCGGAGACTCGTACCCGTTTTACTGCTGCTGGTTTTGCTCCTTTGCCCGTTAAGTAGCTTCGCTCAGGATATTTGCTTTGACGACGCAACGGCTGGGAGGATGATCGTCGCCTTGGAACAGGCGAAAATCTGCGAGCAACAGCTTACCGTTGCCGCGGATGGCTCGGCTGAACTCCGGCAACAACTTGAGATTATCAAGGTAACCGTCAAACTCCTGGAGGACCAGATCTCCATCTATAAAAACATGGCCGAGATGACGGCGAAGATGGGAGAGGCGAAGGAAAAATTGTTTGAACAGGAATTGAAGGCTGCGCAGCCGACCTTCATGGACAAAGTAAAGACAAACGTCCTGGCCGGCGGGATCGGGGCCGTACTGGCCACCGTGGTTATTTTGCTCCTATGAAAATGGGGCATAAAAGATAGGCCAGACCGTAGATAACGGTAGATAACAGAGAAAAGGGCTTCCCTCGGGAAGCCCTTGCTATATGTGCATCAGCGGTGTTTCTTTAACAAGACGTTAGTTCAACCAGTACAAGAA
>PLLC01000082.1 GCA_003141195.1 Syntrophaceae bacterium | reverse complement strand
TCAAAAATGCCCAGATGCAAGGCCCCCGAAATCCTGAGCCGTGAGGCGTACTTTATGGTACGCTGAATGGCGAAGGATGAGGGAAACGAAGCAGATGGGCGGTTTTCAACATGTCTGTTAGAAACTCACGTCCATCTTCTTCGTCACATTGTCGGCGATCCAATGGGGATCCCACCATTCGCGCGGGTCGACGAACAGGCCGTGGACCGCTACGCCGAAGTGAAGGTGATCCCCGCTGGCAAGACCGGTCGCGCCGGACAGGCCGATCACCTCCCCCCGCTTTACGATCTGGTCCGGCTTGACCTGGATGCCGCTCATGTGGGCGTAAAGGGTCGAGAGCCCCATCCCGTGGTCGATGATGACCGCATTGCCATAAATTCCGAGCATCCCGGTGAAACGGACGATGCCGTTGTTGGCGGCCTCGATCGGGGCATGGACGAGGGATGCGAGATCGACGCCGATGTGGAGGCTTTCCCCCACCGGTTTCCCACCGTAGAGATAGGTCCGGCGGTCGCCGAAGAGGGCCATGGGGGCGGCGTTTTTCATCCGGAGAAAGGTGTCCTGCCAGAGCGGCCGAGGTTCCGATTTCAGACAGGCGGACTGGATCGTTTTGAGATTGTCGGCGCGCAGCAGGGTGTTCACATAGATGAAGGTTTCGATGGGCGTTTTCCCCCGCAGCTCCGGGACCAACGCCTGGAATTCGGGCATCTTCTGCCCGAGAAAGCTGTCCGTAAGGACCATCTTGTCGCTGCGGAACTTCCGCTTCTGGATCAGGGCGGGGATGCCGCTTGCGGTCTCGTTTCCGGCCTGATCCCGCGCCAGGATGCGGATCTGCGGGACCCCGGAGGTCGCCTCCAGCGGAAGGGCGAAGTAGGCCGCATAACCGAGTTTTCCGGCCAGCGTGACCGGATAGGCGGGATAGAAGAGGTCGCCGACCTGGACGCCCGTCAGAAGGGCCGCCTCCGACAGACGATAGGCGACGACGCAGGTTCCTCCGGGATTGATGTGGTTCTGCGTATTGAGCTGGAAGATCTGGGGCGGCAGGAAGTCGATCGTGACCGGGCGCGTCACCGTGGTCCGGTTCTTCCAGAGGGAGTGATCGACGGCCGTGAGGGTCAGGCTTGCCGGTCCGTCATGGAGTTTCAGGGCGGCGGCGTCCACGGTAACCGAAACCGCCTTGCGACGGACGCCCGTTTCCGGGTAGTCGATGGCGGATAGGACTCGGGGCTGGTTGTCCTGGGCAATGACGATTTCCGTACGGCGGAGACCCCGACCGGAATCGGAAAATGTGATATCCAGAGCCTTCTCACGGCCGATGACGGCGACATCCGCGCCGATCTCCACGACGGGCTTGCCGCGCTCCCCAACGGTGAGGAAAAACCATCCGCCTCCGCCCGCGAGCAGCAGGACGAAAAAACCGACGATATACCAGAATCTCTTTTGCATAGACTGCCTTCCTCCTCGATGAACTGGGTGCGGTATAGCCACTTTACGGGTGCATTGCAAGGCGAAATAATCGTTGTCGACGGGGAACCATGAATTCCTTGATCTTGCAGGGCATCCTTGGTATAGTGAAACGCAATGTTATCATTCCCGCGCCGGCAGGAATCCTATATGGCTTGAAAAACCGGATTCCCATTTCACGGAAAGGGCGGGAAACCTGATCGTCCGTATTTCGCGGTGTTATAAACGCTAACCGTCATTGTTGCGAGGGGACCCCTGAAATGCTGAAGGACAGAAAAGTCGTTCTGGGCGTGACCGGCGGAATCGCCGCCTACAAGGCCGCCGAGCTGGTCCGGGAGCTGGTCCGGCGCGGGGCGAAGGTCCGGGTCGTCATGACCGACCATGCCTGCAAGTTCATTGCGCCGCTCACCTTCGAGACCCTGTCAGGAAATCCGGTCGCCTCGGACCTGTTCAGGGCGCCGGGGAACTTCGAGATCGCCCACATCGCGCTTGCCGAATTCGCCGAACTGGTCGTCATCGCACCCGCAACGGCGAACATCATCGGCAGGATGGCCGCGGGTCTCGCCGACGACCTCCTGACCACGGTTCTCTTGGCCACGGAGGCGCCCGTTCTCATCTGTCCGGCGATGAACGCAAAGATGTATTCAAATCCCGTTGTTCAGGAAAATCTTGCCAGACTGGTTTCCCGCGGCCATGCCGTTCTCGAGCCGGGATACGGCGAACTGGCCTGCCGGGCCGAAGGGGAAGGGCGCCTTGCCGAGCCGGTGGAAATCGCGGAAGAAATCGAGTCGATCCTGACGACAAAGGATCTCCGGGGCGAGCACATCCTCATCACGACCGGACCGACGCAGGAGCCCTTCGATCCGGTGCGGTTCATCAGCAATTACTCCTCCGGAAAGATGGGGTACGCCCTGGCCGTGATGGCAAGGCGGCGGGGCGCGACCGTGACGCTGGTCAGCGGGCCTACCGCGCTTCCCGCGCCGCGGGGCGTCGAGTTCGTCCCGGTGCAGACGGCCGTCGAGATGCGGGATGCCGTAACGACCCATCTGGAGGAGGCGACGGTGGTGATCAAGGCCGCAGCGGTGGCCGATTACCGGCCGGCGGTCTGCGAACCGGTGAAAATCAAAAAGAAGGAAGGGTCCCTGACCGTCCGTCTGGAGCGGAACCCGGATATCATCTCCGAGATCGCGCAGAGAAAGGGCGACCGAATTTTGGTTGGTTTCTCGATGGAATCGGATCACCTCATCGAACACGCCCGGTCAAAGCTCATGGAAAAGGGGATGGATTTCATCGTGGCCAACGACGTGACCGAACCCGGGGCCGGCTTCCGGGGCGATACGAATGTTGTCCGGATCCTGGACCGGGAGGGAGGAGTGGAGGCGTTTCCCCTGATGGACAAGATCGATGTGGCCGGCGTCATCCTCGACCGGGTGAGGAAGATCAGGAAAAACGGAAGGATTCTGGATGGGCGCTGAGGCGGAACCGCGGGAAGAGCTTTTGGAGCTGGTCCGGTCGCTGACGGAGAGACTGCGCGTGGACGGGGAGTTAGGGAAACCCCTCTCCTACCTGTCCCGGGAGAATCCCGGTGCTGCGGCGCCGCCCGCTCCGGAACCGACGTTGTCGGCGGAAACGTCCGCCGGAGACCTATCCGCTCTGGATGCGGTCCGGGCGGAGCTTGGCGACTGCCGGCGTTGTTCCCTCGGCAGTCTCCGTCACCGGCTCGTCTTCGGCGAGGGAAATCCCCATGCGGAGCTGGTCTTTGTCGGCGAGGCGCCGGGGGCGGATGAGGACGCGCAGGGAAGGCCGTTTGTCGGTCGCGCGGGGCAGTTGCTCACGCGGATTATCGCCGCGATGGGACTGAAACGGGAGGAGGTCTATATCTGCAATATCCTGAAGTGTCGCCCTCCCGGGAACCGGAATCCGCAGCCGGAGGAGATCGCCGCCTGCGAACCGTTTCTGATCCGGCAGATCGAGGCGATCCGCCCGCGGGTGCTCTGCGCCCTCGGGGGCTTTGCAGCGCATACCCTGCTGAAATCGGAGGCGCCCATCACCGTCCTGCGCGGGCGGTTCCTGGCCTACCAGGGAATACCCCTGATGCCGACCTACCACCCGGCCTACCTCCTTCGGAATTCCGGGGCGAAGAAGCAGGTGTGGGAGGATGTCCAGATGATCATGAAGGCCCTCCTGGAGGGGACATGACATGGATGAACGGAAGGAAGGTCCGGTGAAATGAAGAGAACCCTGTCGCGAAGAACAATCCGCGCGGCCGCGGTGACGGCCGCAGTGCTCATCGGCGTCCTGCTGTCCGGGCAAAATCTGCCGGCGGCGGACAAGGCGCCGGTCTTCGACGTGATCACGGTCAGCGCCGCCATCACGCCGCCCATCGCCGAATACATCGTCCAGAGCATCGGCGAGGCCGCAAAGAGCGGCGCGGAGGGACTGATCCTCCGACTGGATACCCCGGGCGGTCTGGATCTGGCCATGCGGGACATTGCCAAGGGGATCCTGAACGCCCCCGTGCCCGTCATCGTCTATGTCGCTCCCTCCGGGGCGAGGGCAGCCTCGGCCGGGGTCATCATCACGGTGGCGGCCCACATCGCGGCGATGGCGCCGGGGACGAACATCGGCGCGGCCCATCCCGTCGCTCTGGGGATCGGCGGCAGCATGGACAAGACGATGAGCCGGAAGGTGGAAAACGACGCCGTCGCCTACGTTCGGGGGATTGCCAAAAAAAGGGCGCGGAATGAAGACTGGGTCGAAAAGGCGGTCCGGAAGAGCGAATCGATCACCGCCGAGGAGGCCCTCCGCTTGAAGGTGATCGATTTCGTGGCAACGGATCTGAACCGTCTTCTTGAACAGGCGGACGGCCGGGAGGTCTCGCTGGCTGCGGGAAAGAAGGTCCTCAAGACGAAAGGCGCCATTCTCAATGAAAAGATCATGGGCACGCGGCATAAGGTCCTTTCCGCGCTCAGCGACCCGAACATCGCCTACATCCTGTTGCTGATCGGCCTCGCCGGCCTCTACTTCGAGTTTTCCAACCCAGGCGTCATCCTCCCCGGTGTGATCGGGGGGATCTCCCTGATCATGGCCTTCTTCGCGATGCAGACGCTCCCCGTAAACTACGCGGGGATCGCCCTGATCCTCTTCAGTATCATCCTGTTCATTGCGGAGATCAAGGTGGTCAGCCACGGAATCCTCACCGTCGGGGGGATTGTCTCCCTCGTCATCGGGTCGCTGATGCTCTTCCAGGCCCCCGATCCGTCGCTGCGGGTCTCCTGGGGCGTCCTCATTCCGGCGGTGACGATCACCTCGCTCTTCTTCATCGCCGTCATTGCAATCGCCCTCAAGGCGCAGCTCCGGCCGCGGCAGGGAGGCCAAGAGGGGATGCGGGGAGAAGAGGGCCTGGCCATAACCGATATCCACGAGGATGGAAAGGTCCTGATTCACGGGGAGCACTGGAACGCAATCAGCGATGTTCCCGTAACCCAGGGGTCGAAGATTCGGGTGATCCGTGTGGAGCATCTGAAAGTCAGAATAGAACCCATCGAAAAATAAAAGGAGGTCAGTCATGTCAGGTATGTACCCAGTCATCGTCATAGTTGTTCTGGTCGTCATGTTCCTCGCGTCGGCCATCCGGATCCTCAACGAGTACGAACGGGCCGTCATCTTCCGCCTGGGGAGGGTCATCGCCACGAAAGGCCCCGGGCTGATCATTTTGATCCCCGTCGTCGATAAGATGGTCAGGATCGACATGCGGACGATCACGATGGATGTCCCCCCGCAGGACGTCATCACCCGGGACAACGTCTCGATCAAGGTCAACGCCGTCGTCTATTTCCGGGTCATGGACGCGAAAGCCGCCGTGATCGATGTTGAGAATTACCTCTATGCAACGTCGCAGCTCTCCCAGACGACCCTCCGGAGCGTCTGTGGACAGATGGAATTGGACGAGATCCTCTCCGAGCGGGAGAAGATCAACCTTCAGCTCCAGGAGATCCTGGACCGGAGCACCGAACCCTGGGGGATCAAGGTCTCCCACGTCGAGGTCAAGCAGATCGACCTTCCCGAGGAGATGAAACGGGCCATTGCCAAACAGGCGGAAGCAGAGAGAGAACGGCGGGCCAAGGTGATCAATGCGGAAGGGGAGTTCCAGGCCGCCCA
>PLLC01000048.1 GCA_003141195.1 Syntrophaceae bacterium | reverse complement strand
TCCTGAAAACGGTAGAAAGAATATTTTCATTGAAATAGTAGATTTGAAATGAATATCGTGATAATATCTTCTGAAAAAGGAGGCAGGAAAATGTATCAGAAAATCTTAGTTCCGCTGGATGGTTCAGATTTGGCCGAGTGTACGCTGATCCAGGTCGAATCCCTTGTCAAGGGTGGATCTGCAGGAAAGATTACCCTCCTGAATATCGTTAAGATCGATATCCCATGGGCTACAATGGACGTTGATAATCCATTTGATATCAACAAGGTGAGAGAAAAGCTCATGGCTACATCCAGAAAGTATCTGGCAAAGGTGGCATCCCAGTTGCGTTCAAAAGGGATCAAGGTAACAACAAAGGCCCTTGAGGCCAACCGGCCTGCCTACACCATCATGGATTATGCCCAGAAAAACGGGATGGATCTGATTGTTATGGCGACGCACGGTCATACCGGATTCAAAAAGCTGCTGCTGGGGAGCGTGGCGTCCGGTGTCCTGAATCAGTCCTCTATTCCCGTACTCCTGATCCGACCCGAGGCTTGCCGGATATAGGTAACGGACAAGGACAGGAAATCGCTGATCCCTTCTAGGGATTACCCGCTCTATGATCGGGTCAACGACAAGCAAACCGGCGACACAAGGGAAGAGGGTGTGCATAGCGAATGGCTTGGCATGACCCCAACGAGAGATCTTTTATCTTATGCACTTAGAAAGGAGAAGACAATGACCAAACAGTCAGAAATTTATAAATGTGCGGTTTGTGGGAATATCATAGAGGTGGTTCACACAGGTGTCGGGGATCTGGCATGTTGCGGCCAGCCGATGCAATTGTTAAGGGAAAATACCACTGATGCCTCGCGTGAGAAGCATGTTCCCGTTATCGAGAAAATGACGGACGGAGTGAAGGTCAAAGTGGGAAGCGCTGCCCATCCTATTGAGGAGAAACACTATATCGAGTGGATCGAGATGATTGCCGACGGCAAAGTCTGCCGGCAGTTTCTCAAACCTGGTCAGGCGCCGGAAGCCGTCTTTCCCGTGAAAGCTGCTGCAATGACAGCGCGGGCATACTGCAACCTGCACGCACTGTGGAAGGCCTGATTTACTCTAAACGTATGCAGAGGTGTTGGGTATGAAAGAGGCAGTCAAAGCCGTCAGGACGCTCGACTGTCTGGGACTGTATTGCCCCGAGCCGCTGTTCCAGACACGGGAGAATATTGACCAGATCAAGCCAGGCGAGATTCTGGAGGTCATCACGGACGACCCGGCGGCGGAGGAGGATCTCAAGAGGTTCGCCAAGCGTGCGGGCCATGAGGTCGTTTTCTACGAGAAGGACGACGACCACATGCGATTCTTGATCAAAAGGAACGAGTGACCTTCCTTGGGGTCACGACCGACCAGAAAAGAAGATGATAGGCATGCCTGAGAAGAAGTTTATCCTGTATGTTCAGACGAGTGACGAGCCCGAGAGGCAGTACTCGCCACTCGTGCTAGCGCAGACGGCTACGGCCATGATGCTCGATGCGAAGATCTACTACTTGGGTATGGGGCTCAAGATTCTGCTGCCCGGCGCGGCTGACGCTATTCGGATGGGATCGTTCCCGACCGTGAAGGAGATGATGGACAAGGCCATGAAAATGGGCGTTGAGTTTTACGCTTGCGAGGCATCGAAGCAGATGCTGGGTTGGGACAAGGTTACGCTCATCCCCGGTGTCAAGATCGTCGGCGCGGGCACGCTCAATGACCTCGCGCTTGACGCGGGCGCCGCGATGTGGTTCTAAGAGGGATAGGGAGGTTTGGAATGCCCGCGCAGGTCTACCTGGACTACCAGTCGTCGAAACCTGTCGACCCCCGAGTAGTAGACGCGATGCGCCCCTGGTTCACTGAGCGCTTCGGCAATCCCAGTTCGCTACACCTCGATGGCGACGAGGCCACCGACGCCCTCGAGAGGTCCCGTGAGAGGGTTGCGCAGTTCATCGGCGCGAACAAGGACGAGATAATCTTCACATCGGGTGCGACTGAGTCGAATAACCTCGCCATTATCGGATACGTCACCCGCAACCGCAAGCGGGGCGACCACATCGTCATCGCGGAAAGCGAGCACATCTCGGTCCACAACATCGCCAAAGCAATAGAAAAGCAGGGCTTCAAGGTCAGCAAGGTGGGGGTCGACCAGTACGGCCGGGTAAGCGTCGAGAAGCTCCGCAAGAAGATAATCGACACAACAATCCTCGTGAGCATCGGCTGGGCGAGTAGCGAGATCGGAACCGTACAGCCCGTGCAGGAGATCGCCGATGTGCTGCATGGACGGGGCATGACACTTCATAGCGATGCGGTTGCGGCGGAGGGACTTGTGCCGATCGACGTGCGCAAAGTCCCTATCGACCTGCTGACACTTTCCTCTAACGACATCTACGGCCCCAAGGGCCTGGGCGCACTCTACATCAGGAGGAACGTGAACATCGCGCCCATCATGCCGGGTGGCGGCCAGGAGAGGGGATTGCGGTCCGGCACCGAAGCCATGCCCGCTATCGTGGGCATGGCGGCCGCAGCGGACATCATGGCCTCCGAGATGCCGACGGAGGTACTCAGGCTCGCGCACTATCGTGACCGGCTCATCGAGGGCGTTCTCGGCCGGATCCCCAAGTCGCATCTCAACGGGCACCCCAGGGAGAGGCTCCCCAACAACGCGCACTTTCGGTTCGATGCCATCGAGGGCGAGTCGTTGCTGCTGTCTCTGAAGGACAAGGGCATCGCGGTCTCAACAGGTTCCGCATGCTCATCAAAGACGCTCGAACCCTCACACACGCTCATCTCCTGCGGGCTGCTCCACGAGGAGGCGCACGGCTCGCTGGAGTTCACCTTCGGCAGGTGGAGCAGGCCCACAGACGTGGACCGCGTGCTTGAGGTCCTGCCAGGCATCGTCGAGAGGTTGCGCAGCCTGTCACCGCTCTATGAGAAGGAGGCAAAGGCATGAAGTCGACCAGCTACAGCGAAAAGACGCTCGACCACTTCCGCAACCCCCGTAATGTGGGCACCCTTGAGGGCCCCGACGTGGCGGTGGGCAAGGTAGGCAACCCCGTCTGCGGCGACCTGATGTACATTTATATCCGTGTCAGCGATGATCGCATCGTGGACATCAAGTTTCAGACATTCGGTTGCGGCTCTGCCGTCGCCACATCGAGTATGACGACCGAGCTCGTCAAGGGCATGACCCTCGATGAGGCCATGAAGGTCACCCGCAATGACGTAGCAGACGCGCTCGAGGGCCTGCCGCCAATCAAGATGCACTGCTCCAACCTGGCCGCGGATGCGCTCCACGACGCCATCAAGGCGTGGCGAGAGGGCCGCCATGGAGAGACGCCGGAACCTCCCAAGGTCGGCGAAGTTCCCTCCTCCTGCGGGCTGCCCGTTGCCAAACCACCCGCCATCGAGGGCGCAGAAGTGCTGCTCGGCAAGGGTGTCTACCGTAGGGTCGATGACCCCAAGGCGTTTGTTGACAAAAGGGTCCTGATCGTCGACAGGGGCAAACCCTCCGTCGACGTTGCGCTCGATCTGACCAACTACACTGGCAGGGTCATCTTCATGTCCTCGACCAAAGAGCCCTCTTCCAAGGACGACCCGCGCGCTCCGCTCAAGCGATCGGACGTGAAGGTCATCTACGAGGCCGAGCCCATCGCCGTCCTGGGTGAGGGCGAGGTAGAGAAGGTCCGCGTGCACGACCTCAACGAAAACGAGGACTACGAGCTGTTCATCGACGCAGTTGTGATACTCGAGTAGGCCAACGCTCTCCTGTGACTGCGACCTCCTTATTTTCATCCTTCGTTGTGCCCGCGCCGGGCATGTTGGTTAGTCCAATATAGGCTGAGTCAAATGGATACCCCGGAAAAAAGCATTACCGGGAAACGACTGCTTACCCTGCAGAAAGAGAAAGGAGAAACAATGGCAAAGTACCGATGCACGATTTGCGGCTATATCTATGATCCCGCAGAGGGGGATTCAACCCAGGGGATAAATTCCGGCACGGCTTTTGACGATCTACCCGATTCCTGGACCTGTCCCGTCTGCGGCGCCCAGAAGAGTGATTTCGTGAAGGAAGGGTGAGACCGGGTGGGGAAGAAAGGCATTATTCGTCCGGCATAGGAGGCAAAGGATGGAGGATTTTTCTGTTTTGATAGGCGGCAAGGCCGGTTTTGGCATCGATAAAGCCACGTTGATTCTGGGCCATCTTCTGAATCAATGTGGTTATCGGATCTATATCTATCACGATTATCCCTCCCTGATCCGGGGAGGCCATACCTTTTCCATCATCCGGGCCGCCCAAACCAAGATAGCCGCCCATCGGAACAAAATCGAGCTCCTTATGGCCCTGAACAGGGAAACCATCGACCTGCATCAAGCACGCCTGAATGATGGCGCATTGGTGATCTACGACTCCGATGCCGTCAAGGAGCTCGTTCTTTCGAGGCAGATCCGTACGCTGGGCTTACCTGTCGGCAAAATCGTCAAAGACGAAAATGCCCATGAGGTCATGCGCAACATCTGCATGATCGGCGCGTTTGCAAAGGCGATCGGCATCCCGATGGAGACCTTGGCAAAGATCATCACGGAAAACTTCCCGAAGGAAGTAGAGATGAATGTGAAGGTCGCCGAAAGAGGATTCGCAGCGGCGGAAACGGTAAAAAGCATTGCACCGCCGGCCGCGGAACCGTTGCCTTTAATCTCCGGCAGCCAGGCGATCGGCCTGGGCCTTATCAAAGGGGGGTTGCAGGACTATGTGGCCTATCCCATGACTCCCACGACGCCGCTGCTGCATTTTCTGGCCGAACAGGCGAACGATTTCTCCCTGAAGGTGATCCATCCGGAGAGCGAGATCGGCGTGATGTTGATGGCTCTCGGGTTTGCCTATGCGGGAGAAAGGGCGGCGGTAGGAACGTCGGGAGGGGGATTTTGTCTCATGACAGAGGGGTTGAGCCTCTCCGGCATGAGCGAGGTGCCCATAGTGATCGTGCTTGGGCAGAGACCGGGTCCCAGCACCGGTCTGCCGACCTATTCCGGCCAAACCGATTTGCACTTCGCCCTGAATGCGGGGCAGGGAGAATTCGTTCGCTTCATCGTGGCGCCCGGCGACCTGGAGGAGGCCTATTACTGGTCCGCCCAGGCGTTGAACCTGGCGTGGAAATACCAGATCCCGGCGATCGTCCTGACGGACAAGAATCTCAACGAGGGGATTGGCAATTTTGACATCCGGTCCGTGGCGGAGATACCGGAGATCCCTCCGGTCACCTGGGAGGGGAAAGTCCCATATAAACGGTATGAAGTTGGGGAAAGCGGGATATCGCCTCTTGCCTTTGCCCCCCAGAAGGACGCCGTCATCAAGGTGAACAGCTACGAGCATGATGAGTTCGGCATTACGACCGAGGAGAGTACCGTCACCAAGAAGATGCAGGACAAGCGATTGCGCAAGGAAAAATATTTGCGGGAAGAGCTGAAGGGCTTCAGGACGGTAAACACCTACGGCAACGATGACCGCTCGACGGCTCTGCTCTGCTGGGGTTCCAACAAGGGCGTCTGCAGGGAGCTGGCGGAGAAGCTGGGATTGAAAGTGGTGCAGCCGGTCGTCCTCTCGCCTTTCCCGGAGGATGCATTCCGGAAAGCAGTGGGAGGGGTAAAAAAACTGATCGCCGTGGAAAATAACGCAACCGGGCAATTGGCCAGGTTGATCAAGAGCTACGGGTTCTGCGCTGATAGTATGATCCTGAAGTATGATGGACGGCCGTTCGCCCTAGATGAACTGGAGACAAGCGTAAAGGAGGCGATCCGATGAGCCAGACCAATCTGGGTAGCTATTCCCCGAATACCTGGTGTCCGGGATGCGGCAATTTCTCAATCCTGAACGGCATAAAAACGGTCCTGAACGAATTGAAGGACACGGCCTTCCCGCTGGAGAATGTCGTGATCGTCACGGGGATCGGCTGTCATGCGAAGATCGTGGATTATCTCAATGTCAACAGTTTCTACGCCATCCACGGCAGAGCCCTTCCCGTAGCCGAGGGAATAAAAATCGCGAAACCGGCGTTGAAGGTCATCTGCTTCGCCGGCGACGGCGACGCGTACGGTGAGGGACTTGAACACCTGGTCTTTGCCGCCAAGAGGAACATCGATATCACCGTCATCATCCATAACAACCGCTCCTACAGCCTGACCGCCTTTCAATACAGCCCGACATCGTTTGTGGGATTCAAGGGCCGCTCCACGCCCCATGGCAGCATCGAAGCTCCCCTCAACCCGCTGGAGCTCATGCTGGCGAGCAGGGCGACCTTTCTGGCCCGCGGCACTTCCCACGGCCTGCCGCTGTTGATGCGTCTGTTCAAAGAATCCATCATGCATAAAGGCTTTGCGCTGGTCGACGTACTGCAAGTGTGCGTGACCTACAATAACCTCTATGAATATTACGCCAAACGGGTTTATGAATTGCAGGACCACGACGCGAACGACCCCATGGCGGCGTTAACCAGGATCAGGGAATGGGATTACAACTCCGACGCCTCAATCGCCCTCGGGGTTTTCTACCGGAAAGAGGCCACAACCTTTGAAGAGAAGTTCGCGCCGCCGCATATCACCACGCAGGAAAGAGACGTCCGGATAAAACAATTGCTGCGAGAAAGCATATAGGGAGGACGATAGCGCAGACGGCAAAACCGTCGAGAGACGAGAAGCATGCTGAAAATCAAACGAGCCTACGAGAGAAAGGAAGCCAGCGACGGGAAAAGAATCTTGATTGACCGACTATGGCCACGCGGTGTCAGTAAAGACAAGGCCGGCCTCGATGCGTGGCAGAAGGAGCTGGCGCCCAGCACGGCATTGCGTCAGTGGTTCGGCCATGACCCGGAGAAGTGGGAAGAATTCAAAAAACGATACCGAGAAGAGCTTGCCGCGCCGGAGAGCAAAAGGCTTTTGGAAGAGATCGCCCGCAGCGCCGAGCGGCACAATGTAACCCTTATCTACAGCGCGAAGGATACCGAACACAGCGACGTGCTGGTGCTGGAAGAACTGATCGCCGAGCTCATGTCGTCGGTCCATGCCTGAAAAGAAAAACCTGATTACCGATTGGTATCCCTACGAGAGGAGCCTCCTCATGGAAATGGTGCCCCCGGCGCGAGTCGAACGTGCGGCACACGGATTAGGAACAGGGCAGATCTTAGGGTTAACCTTCAACCTTGTTTCAAGGTGGTAATATGGAGGCAGAGCCGAATCGCAGCCTCCGAGATAAATGAGAAGATAAACACTTACAGAAGGAGGACAGACATGATCCATTACGGCTTAACCAAGGATTGGATATCCCTTATAAGATAGTCATTGAACAGGTGAGAGAGGCGTTGAAAAAGAAGGATTCGGGGTACTGACAGAAATCGATGTCAAGGAAAAAATGAAGGAAAAGCTGGGCATTGATATGGGAAAATGGGTTCATCCGGTTTAAGCGTACGTGTCTAAAATGTCTTTCTTCCTGAAAGAGAACATCAGGGAATTTGCTCAGACATACCTTGTTTCAAATACTTATCAACAATGTTATTTTAAGAAACTGTGATATAGATACCACGAAGATGGGTGCTGTATTTTGAAGAAGGAGGATGAAAGATGATCAAAGCAAGGTTAATTACGTTGGTTGCAGGTGTTTTTTTTCTTACCACGGTTTGGTGTCCGGCGGCTGAGAAAGTGGGAAACAATGGAAAGACGCTCTTCGAAAACAACTGCGGCGAGTGTCACAACCTGGATAGGCCGAAGTCGAAAAAGAAGACAAAAGATGAGTGGGAAACTACCGTACTCCGGATGAAGCAGAACGGAGCGGCTATAACGGATGACGAAGCGAAGATAATTATAAACTATCTTTCCGAGATCTATAAATGATGGGTGTTTAGCATATCATGGACAGGATTTGAAGGGATCCGGTAAGATATTACTAATAATGAACACGCCAACCGTGTTCAGAATCAATTACTTATCAATCGTGATGAAAAAGAACTTTTTGAGATTGCTACAAAACATGTGAAATTATCACGGCATGATAGTCACTGAAAAAGAAAGGAAAACATATCCATGAAATATTCCGTCCGATTCCTCGTTACGTTCGCCATGATGATGGTGATCATGCCAGCTGCCGCATATGGCCATTTCAGGCTGCTAGAACCAGTCTCATGGCTCATCGAAAGCGATCGCGGCGATCCGCAGAAGGCCGGCCCCTGCGGCGTTACTACTAACGATAACGGCAAGCGGAGTAACGCCATCAGCAAAGCCATCGGTGGACAGAAACTGCATATCAAGGTGCAAGAAACCGTCTACCATCCAGGACACTACCGCGTGGCGCTGGCGGTAAATTCGCTCGAAGAGCTGCCGCCCGATCCGGAAACCACGACAAGGGACACTGAAAAGGGACCTTGGTCCGTGTCAGCTATCATCCAGAATCCCCCTCAGATCCCGGTGCTCGCGGATGGTTTGTTCGTGCATTCCACTCGGCCGACCGGCCCTATGGAGCCCTTTGAAACAGACGTGCAGCTCCCGAATATCAACTGCAAGAAGTGCACTCTGCAAGTCGTGGAGTTCATGGCCAATCATGGCTATAACAACCCTGGCGGGTATTCATATCATCATTGCGCGGAGCTGGAGATTACGGCTGACCCTACGAGACCGATCGACATGGGGTGGCCGGTCGACCGTTGATCTATACGGCGACCCTCAACTGCTATGCAGTGGATAAAATTGGTGATTACATTTTCCGGTATGATACCATAGGTTACCGGATAGTCGCGCTTGAGATTGAGGATATGGATGAAGCGATAGTTTATCTGAAAAGTAAGGGAGTAGAAATTTCCATGGGGCCTGTAAATTTGGGTAACTCCAAACGAGCTTACATAAAGGACCCCGATGGTCTCTCCATCGAACTGAGACAGTGATAGATCAGGCGCAGTGGCATCAGATGGTTGATCGATTTTATCAGAAATAGGCAGAGAAAAGAGGTGAAAATAAATAGAATCGTCCTCCATGAAATCCATTCACTATGTCGAGCGTCTCTACGAGGCGGCCAAGACATCCGCCCACAGCAGTTTTCCGGGAACGGCAGCGTAACACGCCCATTGAGGTTGCAAGAGAAAGGAGATTCCAATGATTTGCCATCCCTATTTGGAACGCATTGCACGTTGCACCGCGCTGATGAAGGCGGCTGGACTAGATGTCCTGCTTCTGACCAAACCCGCAAACATGGCCTATCTGACGGGCGATGGGCGCCTTTGCGCCTATGCCATGATCACAAAGGAGGGAAAGGTGGCCCTGGGAGTTCCCTCAACGGATGTGGAGGACGTCAAACGTCTGACCTGCTTCGACCACCTCACCGGTTTCGAGGATGAGGTCGGGATGATCCATTCCATCGCCCACCATTTCAAACATTTTGAGATTCAGGAAGGAAGCGTGGGGCTGGAATATACCTTTCTGACTCACTCCATGATGGGTATGCTGACCCATCCGCACGGCAAGCCGGAGAAGGTGGCCGCGAAGGATTGCACGCCTGTCATGTCAGCATTGCGGATCGCCAAGGAGGGCGGGGAGATTGAACGAGTCCGGGCCGCGGCGTCTATAGCCGTCGCTGGGATGGCAGCCGCCGTTAAGGCCCTGAAGCCGGGCCTCACGGAGAGCCAGATTGCAGCGGAAGCGGAGTACGCCATGCGACAGGCTGGGGCGGACGAATTCTGGCGGACCTATGTCTGTTCTGGTCCCCGGACAAACATCGCCCACGGCCTGCCGACGCAAAGACGCATCGATAAGGGCGATCTCGTCATGATGGACATTCACCCTATCGTCAATGGCTACAGTGCCGATATCTGCCGGACGGTCTGTCTTGGAAAGCCGACAGTGGAGCAACAGGCGGCCTACGACCTCTATCTGAAGGCCCAGCAGGCGGCGATCGCCCATGTGAAGACCGGCGTCGGCATGGTCGAGCTCGACGAGATTCTCCACGGAATCATCCGAGATGGAGGCCACGGGGATCATCTTTTTGGCCCAACGATGCATGGTGTCGGCATCGAGTTCGAGGAGGCGCCCCTGCCGCCGGGCCACGCCTTTTTCCACGGCGAGAAGGCGCCACCGCCGCTCGCGACCAATGTGGTCATCGCTGTCGGGAACTGCGGCCTTTACACCGGCCCATGGGGAGTGCGCGTTGAGGACACCGTAGTGGTAAAGCCGGATGGACCGCAAATCCTGACGGATTATGTCCGTAAACTGGAAATCTAAGGAGGCAACAAGATGGAACGGATAAATCTGAAAGATAAAGAAGTATTCAAAAAGGAAGGGCGGGGTATGGCCAATTTGGTCGATGAACCGTATCTGCTGATCAACCAGGTCTGTTTGGAGCCGGGGCAGAATGTGCCGGAGCATCAGGCCAATTCCAATGTGACCCTTCATGTGGTCTCCGGCGAAGGTACGTTTTCCATCGGCAAGGAAAAGGTCAAAGCCGGACCGGGAAACCTCCTGCGAATTCCACTGAACTCCTCCATGAGCATTCAAAGTGAATCTCCTGAGCGCTTGGTGTTTCTGGTCATCAAAACCCCTCATCCGGATGCCCTGAAAAAGGATTCGCCTGTGGGTAAAAACAGGGAAAGGTGTTTTGTGAATCTGATCCGTTTCCCTCCTCTGAAGAAGGAGAAGGACAAGGAATTCAGGGAATGGTTCAGGCACTCGAGCGAGCTTTTCGCCAAACATCCGGGCTTCATCTCCCGGACACTCCTGAAATCGACAGAGGGGACGGGGCGGTATGCCGCCGTGGTCGAACACGAATCGAAGGAAACATTCATGGCCATGCATCTGAGCGATGATCGTGAGGCTCTTTTCAAGAAGGTGGAGACGCTGATCGATGGAATGCCGGAACCCAATTTCTACGAAGTGGCGGCTTCTTATCGGAAGTAGACGGAACGGAGCTCCCATAAAAAGGATTATTTTGAAAACGACATTTGAATATACATAGGCAGTCAAACGGGAAGCCAACTTTATGGAATAGACGGATAGTTAAGCAGATAAATCGAGCAAACAATGAGGAGATATCGTCATGAAGCCGATCGGACCCCTGATGTGGGAACACAGGTTGATTGAAAAGATGCTGAGATGCTTTGAGGGTGAAACCAGGAAGATTGCTGAACAGAAAAAGGTGGACCCCCTGTTTGTCGATACCGCGGTGGACTTCATCCGGACTTACGCGGACCGGACGCACCATGGCAAGGAGGAGGATATCCTTTTCCGAGATTTGGCAAAAAAGCCGCTAACTCCGGAACAAACGCGAATTATGGACGAGTTGGTGGAGGAACACAAGTATGCCCGGAAAACGATGGGCATGCTGGTGGATGCCAAAGAAAGGTATCTCAAGGGAGAAGATACATCACAGGAAGTTGTTGCCCTCCTGAGGGAACTGGCCCATTTTTATCCCATACATATCGAAAAGGAGGATAAACACTTTTTTTATCCCTGCATGGAGTACTTCACAAAGAAAGAACAGGACCGGATGCTCCAGGAGTTCTACGAATTTGACAGAAAAATGATTCACGAAAAATACGGGAAAATTGTCAATCAGATTGAGGCGCAGTCAATAAGATAAAAGAAAAAAGGAGGGAAGATTATGTTTGCACCAAAGAATATCCTTGTTCCGACAGATTTTTCAAAATATTCGGATGCTGCGTTAAAGAAAGCTGTCGATATTGCATCTCAGTATGACAGCAAAATATTCCTCTTGCATGTCATGGGATTGTCTGAGCAGATTCAACAATGTGCCGTTGATTATTGCCTCAGCAGTGAAGTTGTCAAACAACTTGAAAAAGAAATGGTCAAGGCGTCCAAGGATAGGCTGACAAAGGAAGCGGCCGCCATTGTTAAATCGAAGAAAATAAAAGTTGCCTTTGATATTAAGAAAGGTACTCCTGCTGAGGTAATACTGAAAGAACAGAAGGCAAAAAAGATTGATTTGATTGTTATCGCTTCTCATGGGAAAACCGGTATATTGAAACAGCTTATGGGCAGCGTTGCAGACAAAGTCATAAAAGGGGCAAAATGCCCTGTCATAGTGGTTAAACCTTAATATGAAATGGCTGGGTTGCCTCTGACAGGATTGAAAAGTGTCAGTAGTAATCTATTTCAATCACTAACATCTTTAAGCCGTCTCGTTTTGCGATGAGGCGGCTTGTCATTTTCAATCCGTAATCTTCATTTCTAAAAATCGACGACCACTGAACAGTTGTAGATACAATAGCACGGATTTATTGATATTTTGTCAAGATTATCCTTATTGATAATACAAGTCAATACCAAAACCATTCCTGCGAATTCATTGACTTCGGGTTGAAAGGTGCAAAGTCTTGACGGCTTATTTTCCGTTCACTCAGATTTCGCACATCTTCCTGAAAGAGAACGTCAAGTAAATTTGATGTATATGCTCAGTTCCAATGGATAATTGTTATTTTCGGGCAATAAGAAAGGCGGGGAGTACCCGCCTTCTATTCATCTTTCATTTACGCTTTTATTTCTCAAAGCACAATTCATCCTCAATCTTGATACAGCCAATTACACTCTGGGCGGCAGGGCAACGAACGATATAATTCGAGAAGCACTCTTTAGCATCATCCAGCTTATCCTCGGTTGCTTTCAGGTGATATTTTACACGGATGGTTGTGATCTTGAGGACTCCATTTACATTTTCGATGTCCCCTTCTACGTCGGCCCAATAAAGAGATTCAGGAGTGGGAATCTTTTTTCCGGCCATCAGTGTGGCCAGTGTCCCCATCATTCACCCTGCAGTCGCGGCAACAATATGATCAAGCGTTGCTGCATGCTCCTTTTCCGGCTCAACTTTGTAAAATTTCATAATCCCACCGTGGACGCCGTAATAGACCGGTTCCGAGAATCCTTCAATCATGGCTCTACGAGTCGGTCCTTTTTCCCTGACGATTTTAATTCGCGATGTATGAACAACCTCTCCCATACAAACCCTCCTTTGTCTTTTTTTACATAATACATTAACCGGAAGGTAATTACAATAAAATCCGCGGAAGGATGCCCTTACAGGTTACCAGGTCTATTCGGTTAAGACATCATTGTTGTGTTCGATGTCCTTCCTGAAACACAGCATCGGGCAATTTTGATGGAGATCCACCCTTCCAAATAGTAATCCTTTATCGGCGTGATTTGGATTGATTTGTGGCAAACGACAATGTATAGATGAGCCATCGATATGGCAAAAAATAAAAAACAGGAGGTGATTAATGAACAAAGCGCAATTGATCGATGAAGTGGCAAAGGTTACGTGCAGCAAGAAAGAAGCGGAGCAGGCAGTAGTCGCAACACTGGCGGCAATCCAGAAAGCGCTCAAAAAAGGGGATGCTGTTACTCTTGTGGGATTTGGCACATTTGGTGTCAGCAAGAGAAAAGCCCGCACAGGCAGGAATCCCCAGACGGGCGCGGTCATTAAAATAGCCGCCAAGAAGGTTCCCGTATTTAAAGCGGGGAAGGGCCTGAAAGACGCAGTAAAATAGACCGGCAACTCACCATTGCCGGACACGGTCGTTGAGCCGTCTCACTCTCCAGCGGGACGGCTCTTTTTTAGGAGAAATCGTTTGAATAGCGTCAAACAGTATCTACCCGTTAGGAATGAGATAGATATCTTCTTCCACAAATCGTAAATTATTATGAAAATGCAGCACATACAAAGCTCATTCAGAATTTCATAACCGGACGGCATGATTATAAATTCGGGGAAAAAGGATATAAAAATGAGCACAAAACTTAGAGTCGGAGACAGAGCACCTGATTTCATATTTAAGTCACCCAGGGACATGGAACGGAAGTTTTATGAAAAAATGGGCAACAGGCCGGCTGTTCTGGTTTTTCTGCGCTATATAGGATGTCCGGTCTGCCAGCACGCCATGGCCGATATCAAACGCGATATCAATCTAATAGAAAAGGCGGAAGGGTCGCTTTTTGTTATCCTGCAAAGTTCTCCATCAAATCTCTCTTTTGTTACAAAGAAAAAAGACTGGCCCTTTACGATTATAAGCGATCCCAAAGGGGACATTTTTAAAAAGTATTATGTGGAACCCGGCGGAATCCTGAAATATCTGAACCCGGCCGGTTTTATTGCGGTAATCAAAGCGATACTAAAGGGATATATGCATGGAAAATTTGAAGGAAGGGAGACGCAGCTTCCCGCTGTATTTGTAGTTGCCCCGGATAAGGTTATAGCATATACCTATTACGGGAAGCACATTAGTGACATCCCGTCTCTATGGACAATAGCGGCACATATCCAATGATTGATTCTGTTCCTGTGGAATCTGAATGTTTTCCAGAACTCAATGAAGAACTCAATGATTGACTGATTTTGAGAACCATGCGAGAGTACAAACGGAATCCTTGAAGTACTGTGGCCCCGCCGGGAAACCAGGCGGTAAACGGAGAAAACAAACATCAACCTGTACATCGGGAGAAATGGATCTATTCGACTGAAATCAAACAATTGGGGCCTCGCATTCACACCTTGAACTGATACTGGCGTGGCTGAGCAAACCATGAAACCTCTTACTCTCCTCTTCATCATGTCCTTTCTGGTGTTTGTTGATGTCAGGATCCTGACGCCGGTATTGCCGTCCATCTCAGATTCGCTCGGCTCTTCACCCGGCTCGGTCGGTCTCGCCATGACGACCTATTCCTTCGCCTACGGCATAGGACAGCTCATCTTCGGCCCGCTCTCGGACCGATTGAGCCGCATCGCGGTGGTGAGGGCAGCGAGCATCGGGTTCAGCGTCTTTACGATCTTCTCCGCCCTCACGGTGACTACCTGGCAGTTCATCGGCGCCCGTCTTCTGGTCGGGACCTTCGCCGGCGGCGTGATCCCTCTTACGTGAGCCTGCATACCACCCTGCAGCTCCGCGGCACCGAGATCCATCCGGCGGCCCGCGGAAAGGCCTTCTCCCTGTTCGCCTTCACGCTGTTTTCGGGCATCGCGATTGGAAGTGCATTGTTTGGAAGGCTGGTGGATGCAGGGCGCTACGAAACAATCTTCGTGATCGCCGGCATCGGCCTAATCATCATCGGCCTTGCGACGACCCTCTCTCCGCCACGCAGCGTGAACGGATCAGAGACCTCTTAAGCGGCGGGCATGGCAACGGCAGCCCGGCCCTCGGCTTGTTTGTTGTTCTGGCCCTGCTGTTGGTGATTGCCGCGCCGGTTGCGGCGGCTGAAAGGACGTTTCAGCTGAATATTCCCGGATGCACCGCCTGAAGCCGTCCGTCCCTCCGGGCTTTCCTTTTTGCATGGGCTTCCGTGACTGCTATTCGACCGATTGGCAGGACCAGCAACGGTCCCCGCTCCATCTTCCCGGTCATGATCCCAGGCTGGCCCGGCGGCTGGTGAAATGCAGGCGTCCAGCATTTCTATCGATAATCTGCGATAGCTTCATTTATTACCTACCGTTTGTTTGTAAATCGGCCTGTCTTTATTAACATTTAATCAATAACATTCTTACTGATAGCAAATACAAAGACGCGCCTTTACATGTCGGGCGCGTTCATTGATTTCGGATTAAAAGGTGCAAAGGCTTAATGGCTTATTTCCCGTTCATTCGGATCACGCGCATTTTCCTGAAACCCACATTTGACATAAGCCATAGGAAAGTGTAGTTTTCATTCCGTAATCCACATAAATATGGTCACCAATGATGTTATCTGTATGAACATGTAAAGATAGAGGGAACCACATGGATCAGCTCATAGAAAAATTTCAACGGCTTCTGCGCGAGCTTTTCCAGTTCGATTGCGCTGACCTGGACTTCGGCATCTATCGCATCATGAACTACAGGCGCGACGTGATCGAGCGGTTCATCACCAAGGACCTGCCGGCGGCAATCTCCCAAGAACTGGGTCGCGGCGCGCTGGCCGACCAGTCTCAAGCCGCCAAGGAACTGAAACACGTCGCCGAACAGATCTCACAGCTTGACAAAGGCGCCCTCGACGCCGACGGCAATCTGGCCGACACCTACCGCGGCACCCCGCTAGGCAAGAAATATCTGGACCTGAAGGCAAAGGCCGCCGGGGGGCGTGGCCGCGAGGCCCTCGAAGCCGGCATCTTCAACCATCTCTACACCTTCTTCGGTCGCTACTACCAAGACGGCGATTTCATCTCGAAGCGCCGGTACTCGAAGCGCCAGAAGTACACAATCCCATACAACGGCGAGGAAGTCTACCTGTACTGGGCCAACAATGACCAGTATTACGTCAAGACCGCCGAGCACTTCCACGACTACGCCTTCACTTCGCGCGGCGTCACGGTGCACTTCAAGCTCCAGGCTGCCGATATTGAGCAGAACAACGTCAAGGGCGACAAACGGTTCTTCCTGCCCCGCGTCAAAGAGATCGAATGGAAAGAGGAGGCCGGCGAACTCGTCTTACCCTTCGAGTACCGGCCGCTGACCGAGCAGGAAGAGATCGCCTGCGGCAAGAAGAACCAGCAGGACGCGATCATCGCCAGGGCCCTGGAGCAAATTTCCGAGCGACTGAAGAAGGCGGACAGGGCGCTGGCAGCGTTGACGGCCGAGCGCCGCAAGGACAGCGACGGCCAGCCCGTCACCTTCCTCGAACATCACCTTCGACAATACCGCCCCCTCCCCAACTGGAGGAGTGACGTGATTCGAAACGGCAAATCGGAATACGTGAAGCTCGAGCAGCGGCTGGTCCTGCTGGCTTGGCTGAACGGGCATTTCGGCTACGAGAACAACCGCGACCTGCTGGCAGACATCAAGGCGGCGGGCGAGGGGTTCGACGCCTCGGGCCGCAGCTACGTCTATCACCAGTTGGTGGCGCGCGGGGATAAGGTAAAGATTCCGCCGGCCGACCTGGCCCGTTACGACGACAACATCCGCGAACACCTGCACGCCATGAACGCCCGGAGGCCCGAGCCGATTACGCTGAGGTATTTTCAACATCTGGTGGCGCTCTACACGGAAATCTTCCTGGACTGGTACTTCCACCGCCGGGGAGAGATGCTCCGCTCGCTGAATACCTTTGTCGAGAAACGCAATGCGGTAAAATCCGCAGGCGAGCCGAAGGACGCGAAGTTCTTGGAGTCGGACCTGAAGAAGTTGGCCTTCTGGATGGCGACCGGCAGCGGCAAGACGCTCATCATGCACATCAACTACCGGCAGTTCCTGCATTACAATGACCTGCCGCTGGACAACATCCTGCTGATCACGCCAAATGAGGGGTTAAGTGAGCAGCACATGGCCGAGATGGCGGCCTCGGACATTCCCGCCCGGCGGTTCGACCTGAACGAGAGCGGTCTTTTGACGACCGGAAAAGACGCGGTCCGGGTCATCGAGATTACAAAGCTGGCGGAGGAGAAACGCGGCGGCGGCTTGAGCGTGCCCGTGGAGGCGTTCGAGGGCAATAACCTGATCTTCGTGGATGAGGGCCACAAGGGATCGGGCGGCGAGGCATGGCGAAGTTTCCGGGACGCGCTGGGCGAGACGGGTTTCACGTTCGAGTACAGCGCCACGTTTGGCCAGGCCCTGACGGCGGCGCGGAACGACCAGCTTTCAGCGGAGTACGGAAAGGCCATCGTCTTCGACTATTCCTACCGCTACTTCCACGGCGATGGATACGGCAAGGATTTCCACATCCTCAATCTGAAGGAGGAGACGACGGAGGAGAAGACGGAGACGCTCCTGCTCGGCAATCTATTGTCTTTCTACGAGCAGCAGAAGGTATTCGAGGAGCAGGCGGAAGCCCTGCGGCCATACAACCTGGAGAAACCGCTCTGGGTCTTCGTAGGCAGCACCGTCAATGCGGTCTACACCGAAAACAAAGAGAAGCGAAGCGACGTTTTGACCGTGGCCCGGTTCCTGCAGCATCTCCTGGAGAACAGGCGCGGCTGGGCGGTCAGGACGATCCAGAAGCTCATCGATGGCAAGACCGGCCTGGTCACGCCGGATGGGCAGGACGTGTTCGAAGGCAAGTTCAACCACCTTCGAGAGACAGAGACCGGCCTGACTCCCGCGGAGGCGTATCTGGACATCCTTGCCAAAATATTCCACGCGCCGGCGGGAGGCGGCCTGCATCTGTGCGATATCCGGGGTGGCGCCGGGGAGCTCGGCCTGAAGGCGAGCGGCGCAGAAGACTACTTCGGCCTGATCTACATCGGCGACACCAGCACCTTCAAGAAGCTCGTAGAGGAAGACGACTCGGGGATGACATTGGAGGAGGACGCCGTCACCGGTTCCCTGTTCGACGGCGTCAATAAACCGGACACGAGCATTAACATTCTCATCGGCGCGAAGAAGTTCATGGAGGGCTGGAACTCATGGCGTGTCTCGAACATGGGCCTGCTGAACATCGGTCGCCAGGAGGGATCGCAGATCATCCAGCTCTTCGGACGCGGCGTGCGCCTCCGGGGCAGGGGCTTCACCCTCAAGAGGAGCTCGGCTGTGGATGGCAAACACCCGGATCACTTGAACCTACTGGAAACGTTGAACATCTTCGCGGTGCGCGCCAATTACATGTCCCAATTCCGGGAGTACCTGGAGAAGGAGGGGGTGGAGACCGAGGGAATGGTGGAGTTGCCCCTTTTCATCCGGCCCAACAAGGCATTCCTCGGCAGAGGACTGGTGGTGCCTCGCGTGCCGGAGGACCGCAATTTCGCGGCGGAGACGGACATTCTGCTGGAGCCCGACCCGGCGGTGCGGGTGCGGGTTGACATGTCTTTGAGGGTCGAGTCGCTGATAAGCGGTTCTGCAGGCATCACGGCCGTTGACGCACGGGCAGGCGGTGAACGGCCTATCCCGTCTGAAAACCTTGAACTTGTCGACTGGGAAAGGGTCTATCTCGACCTGATAGAGCACAAGGAGCGGAAAGGTCTGACGAACCTGGCCATCCGGCCGGACGCGCCGAGGAAAATCCTTGCGACCACCGAGCCGGAGAGACTATACAGTCTTGTTGCCGACGAATCGGTTGTCAGGCCGGAATCGTTCGCCGGAACGGCCCTGCTGCAGGCGGCGGCGGTGAACATTCTGAGGAAATACGCGGAAAATTTCTACCGGGTGCGCCGCGAGCAATGGGATTCTAAACACATGGTCTATAAGACTCTCGACGAGAGCGACCCGAATCTCAGTTTCAACCAAGCGTCTGTGAAGGAACGCGAGTCAGGCGGATATGTCGTCAAAGTTCAGCGGTCCGAGAAGGAACTGGTATCTGCGGTCGAGAAACTCATCGGCGAGGTTGATCGCCTCTACAAGGAAGAGACGGGGAAACTGCCCCGCATCCATTTCGATCGGCACATCTATCAGCCGTTGCTCGTCGAGCAGGAAGACAAGGTGACGATGACCCCCCCGGGACTCAACAAGAGCGAAGCGCGGTTTGTCCGGGATCTGAAGGACTACTGGGCAATCGAGAGGGACAAATCGCTGGCCGGATTGGAAGTATTCCTTTTGCGAAACCTGAGTCGGGGGACGGGAATCGGCTTTTTCGAGGAAAGGGGTTTCTATCCGGATTTCATCCTGTGGATCATGGACGGGAAAAAACAGCGCGTTGTCTTTGTGGAGCCCCACGGAATGCGTAACGCTGACGCATACAGACACGACGAGAAGGCCCGCCTGCACGAAGAGCTGCCCAAACTGGCAAAGGATATAGGCGCGAGGAGCAAGCGGAAGGATATAACGCTTGATTCATACATCGTCTCCGCGACGTCATTTGATGATCTCCGCAAGAAATACGAGGATGGAACGTGGGACAGAAAAAAGTTTGCCGATGTACATATCCTCTTTCCGGAGCGCTGCCAAGAGTATGACTATCTGAAAAGGATCTTCACGGAACAGCAGCCAATGCGATCCACCTGAGCGCTAATCCGATGGCACGCCATAGCCGCCGGGGAGCTTTGTCATTATATGCTCTACTTCAATTTGAAGTCAACGTAGGATCATAACTCCCTTTTTTTGCTTCGCAGGTGGCTTCAGTTCCCGGCACATTTCATCTTTTTTTCAGAGCTATCGATAATTTCCAGAAGAAAGAGGCTACATAAACGCATTGGCTGCAAATCTTGCCTTCAATAAATAATGGATAACATATCAACATAATAGAGATTATTGATAGGCGGATGCCTGATGGCCATGTGGCCCATGTTCCCTATATGAGGATGGTAGATGCTCGGCTATAAAGAATCCTTCGCCGGCACGACCATCCTTCTTGACGTACTCAGCGCTTTTGCATATACTCCGCCGTCCGTTTGCCCGGTTCGCCCTGCCTTTGCCACCGACAAGGAGAATCAGCAATGGGATCATACAGATAAAATTTATCGATGGGAGGATGGATCGTGATTCAAAAAATAGGACGGTATATTATGATCGTGACGGCCTGTTCACTTATTCTGGGCATGACCGTCGGCTGCGGCTCGAAGGAAGAGAAGGCGAAGACGGCAAAACCCGTGATCGCGCCGGGTCCCGCTGAAACCACAGCAGCGCCGGCGGCCGTTCCGACGGCAGTGCAGGAGGCGGCCCCGGTCGCTGCTTTTCCCGCCGTGCACCCTGCGGTTCCCGAAAAAAAGGCGGACGCCGCCGGAGTCGCCGTGGAAGTGGACGGGGTCAAGATGACGAAGGCGCAGCTCAATACGGAGTTGCAAAAGAGGCTGGCGATGCTCAAAGGGCAGATCCCCGCCGATAAACTCGAACATGCCAAGGCGGAAATCCGCAAGGGTCTGGTCGATGAGTTTGTGATGAGCACCTTGCTGAACAAGGAAGTCGCCGCCAAGAAGGTGACGGCGACCGAAAAGGAGATCGCGGCGGTCATGGAGGAGATGAAATCCCAACTGCCCGCCGGGGTGACGATGGACGAACTCATCAAGAAGAACCGGATCGACGTCGCGAAGATGCGGGATGACATCGGAATGAACATTAAGATCAACAAGCTGATCGAAAAGGCGCTGGGGGGCAAGATCAAGATTACGGACAAGGAAACCGCCGATTTTTATGAGAAAAACAAGGATAAATTCACGAAACCGGAGACCGTTCACGCGCGGCATATTCTGGTGTCCAGGGCTCCGGCGGATACAGAAAAGAACCTGACGGACAAAAAGGCGAAGGCCGAAGATCTGCGGAAGAAGCTTCTGGGGGGAGCCGATTTCGCCGATCTGGCCGCAAAAAATTCCGATTGCCCGAGCAAGCAGGCCGGTGGGGATCTCGGAACCTTTGCCCGCGGCCAGATGGTCAAACCCTTTGAGGATGCCGCCTTCTCCCAGGAGAAGAACGCAATCGGTCCTGTGGTGGAAACGGATTTCGGTTTTCACATCATTCAGGTCCTCGATCATCAGGCTTCGCAGGTCGTGAAACTGGATACGGATACGAAGCAAAGGATCAACACCTATCTCGAAAGCGAGAAGCGGAAAAGTGCATTCGACGGGATCGTGAAGGGGTTGAAGGCTGCCGCAAATATCGTGGTTTATGGAAAGTAAGCAAGGGCGGGGCGAAATGAAAGAAAAGATGAGGATGCATGCAAAAGGTTGATCTGCTGGTATTCGATCTGGATGGAACCTTGGTCCGCTCGGGTGACGATCTGGTCGCTTCGGTAAATTATACCCTGAAAACGCTCGGTCTGCCGATCCTGGCCCCGGAAACGGTGTGCGGGTTCGTTGGCGACGGCGTAAAGACGCTCATGAAAAAGGCCCTTGGACCGGACGCCATCGAACATTTTGACCACGCGATGGAGCTGTTTTCAGCCCATTATTCGGAACATCTGCTCGACCGGACCACGCTATATCCGGATGTGCCGTCCGTCCTTGATTATTTCGAGAGGAAAAAGAAGGTGATTGTGACCAACAAACTGCAGGGGTTCACCCTGCAGATCACGAAAGGCCTCGGAATCGCCGCCCGTTTTCTGGAGATCTTTGGCGAGGACAGCACCCCCTTCAAGAAGCCGGATCCGCGGCTGCTGCGGCTTGTCATGGCGAAATGGGGAGGAACGCCGGAACGTACCGTGGTGATCGGCGATGGTGTGAATGATATTCTCCTCGGCCGCAATGCCGGGGCGCTGAGCTGCGCATTTCTCAACGGCATCACCGGGAGGGACAAACTGCTTGCCCTTGCCCCCGATCTGACCTGTGAGACCCTGTCGGATTTGAAGACATTGCTCTGTTAAGGCATTCGTGCCGGCTATGCTGAATCAAATCAGGAAAACGATTGAAACCCACTCCATGCTGGAGCAGGGAGATCATCTCGTCGTAGCGGTTTCCGGCGGTCCCGATTCTGTGGCCCTCCTCCGAGTACTTGCGCTCCTGACAGACGAATTCCAACTGCGTCTGACGACGGCTCACCTCAATCACGGTCTACGGAAAGAGGAAGCGGATAGGGATGAGGCGTTCGTTCGTCGTCTCAGCGCCGGGATGGGGATCGCCTGTATCTGCAAAAAGATGGATATTCGTGCGCTGCAAGAAGGGAAGCGGCGGTCGCTGGAGGAGATCGGCCGGGAGGAGCGCTACCGGTTTCTCCATGAGACGGCCGAGCAATGCGGGGCCGTGAAAATTGCCGTCGGTCATCACCGTGACGATCAGGCGGAGACCGTCCTGCACCACCTGCTCCGGGGAAGCGGAACGGTGGGTCTCCGAGGGATACTGCCGGTGCGGGACGGCCGGATCATCCGCCCCCTGCTGGACGTCGGAAGATCCGGAATCCTCGAATTCCTCCGGCGCGAAGGGCTCGCGTACATGACGGACAGCTCCAACGAGAGCCCCCTTTTTCTCCGCAACCGGATCCGGAACGAGCTGATTCCGGAGTTGGTGGCGCACTACAACCCGCAGTTGATCGGCGGGCTCTGTCAGACCGCCGGGATCATCCGTCGGGAAGATGATTATCTCCGGGGCGTCGTCCGGCAGATCATCGGCCGCTGGGGGATTGCCCCGGGGTGCGAGGAGGTCGCGCTTTCCCTTCCGGATTTTCTTGCTCTGCATGAGGCCATCCAGGGACGCATCATCAAATGCCTCCTGGAAGGCGCGGCCCCATGGCGAAACGGCATCGGTTATCGCCATATCGAAGCGGTTCTGATTCTGGCCCGCCGGGCCGACGGTCGATGCGTTTCCCTGGATCTTCCTTTCCGGATCCGCGTCGAACGCGAGAGGGGCATCCTCCGGATCAGAAAAGAGGAAGAGCGGACGGCGGGAAAAAAGAACCGGGAGCGAAAAACGCCGCCCCGGTTTGAATACCGGGTGGAGGTTCCCGCGACGATTCATCTAAGTGAAATTGACAGGACCATCCGTCTGGAATGGATCGAAAAACCCCTGCTTGAGGAGATGAAGAATCGGCCGGAGACCGCCTTTATGGATTATGAATGCATGACTCCTCCCCTGATCCTGAGAAACATGCGGCCGGGAGACCGAGTGGAACCTCTCGGAACGGGAGGAACCAAGAAGTTGAAAGACTATTTCATCGATCGCAAGATCGCCGCTCGGCGCCGGGGCGAAATTCCTCTCCTGGTCGATGCCGGGTCGATCGTCTGGATCGCCGGCGAAAGGATCAGCGAGCGGGTCCGGGTGACCGGGAGGACGAAAAAGGTATTGAAAGCAGAAATCGTCGTCGGGGACATGTTCCGGAAGCCCGAAGGGATCGGAACGTGTCCCCGGAAGTCAGAAATGATTTGAAATAAATGGACTGATATTATAAGGAACAGATATTCATGAGATTCGGCATCGTTCGCCGGGAAAAGATCGCCGTCTTCATCTCTTCAGATTAAAGGAGAAAAGCAATTGAATCCCCTGCAGAAAAATATTGCGCTGTGGCTTGTGATCAGCCTGGTATTTGTGATGGTCTACCACCTTTTCAATCAGCCGAAGACCGCCCAGACAGAGATCATCTACAGTGATTTTTTAAGTTACGTGGACAAGAGCCAGGTTGCCGAGGTGACGATCCAGGGAGAAAACATCTCCGGCAGGCTGACCAGCGGGACGCTCTTCAAGACGTATGCCCCCAAGGATGCGGGCGTGATCCTCCTGCTCAAGGACAAGGGGGTCCGTATCTCCGCGAAGCCGGCGGATGATTCCCCTTGGTACATGACCCTTCTGGTTTCCTGGCTTCCGATGCTGCTTCTCATCGGGGTGTGGATCTTTTTCATGCGGCAGATGCAGGGTGGCGGCGGCAAGGCGATGGCCTTCGGAAAGAGCCGCGCCCGTCTCGTGACGGACAAATCGAAAAAGGTGACCTTCGCGGATGTGGCCGGCGTGGAAGAAGCCAAGGCTGAACTCGAAGAGGTGATCGACTTCCTGCGAGATCCAAAGAAATATACGAAGTTAGGGGGGAGGATCCCCAAAGGACTGCTGCTCGTCGGACAGCCCGGCACCGGTAAGACTCTGCTCGCCCGGGCGATCGCAGGGGAAGCGGATGTCCCATTTCTCAGCATCAGCGGGTCCGACTTTGTCGAGATGTTCGTTGGCGTCGGGGCTTCCCGCGTCCGGGATCTCTTTAACCAGGGCAAGAAGAATGCCCCCTGCATCATCTTTATCGATGAGATCGATGCCGTGGGACGCCACCGCGGCGCCGGTCTGGGAGGCGGACACGACGAGAGGGAGCAGACCCTGAATCAGCTCCTGGTTGAAATGGACGGTTTCGAATCGAACGAAGGGGTCATTCTCGTCTCGGCTACGAACCGGCCGGACGTTCTCGACCCGGCCCTTTTGCGACCCGGACGCTTCGACCGCCAGGTCGTCGTGCCCCTGCCCGATGTCAGGGGACGGGAAAAGATCCTGGAGGTTCACGCCCGGAAGGTCCCCCTTGCGGAGGACGTCGATTTTGCCGTGATCGCCCGCGGCACGCCCGGTTTTTCCGGCGCCGACATCGAAAACCTTGTCAATGAGTCGGTTCTCTATGCCGCCCGGTTCGACAAGGAAAAGGTGAACATGAGCGACTTCGAATATGCCAAGGACAAGGTCCTCATGGGTACGGAACGGAAAAGCATGGTCATCAGCGATGCGGAAAAGAGAAACACGGCCTATCACGAGACGGGTCACGCGCTCGTCGCCCGAATGTTGCCCGGAACCGATCCGATCCACAAGGTGACCATCATCCCCAGGGGACAAGCCCTGGGTCTGACGCAGCAGTTGCCCGTCGACGAAAAGCACACCTATCCGCGGGAATACCTCCTGAACAGTATCGTGATCCTCCTGGGCGGGCGCGCGGCGGAGGAACTGATCCTGAAGGATTTCACCACCGGCGCCGGGAACGATATCGAACGGGCGACCAATCTCGCCCGCAAGATGGTCTGCGAATGGGGCATGAGCGATGAGATGGGACCTCTGAGCTACGGAAAGAAGGAGGAACAGATCTTCTTGGGACGGGAGTTCGCCACCCACAAGGATTACAGCGAAGATACGGCCAAAACGATCGACAAAGCGGTCTCGCGGATCGTCATGACGGGCTACGAGAGCGCCAAGAAGCTCCTGTCGGATCACCTGGATCTCCTGAACCGGATCGCCATGGAACTGTTAGAGAAAGAGGTCCTGAACGGACCGGAACTGGACGCGCTGATCGGGATCGGGAAGCCGCAGGACGCTGTGAACCCGGTCCCGGAGGCAAACACATGAGATGCCTGTCCCAGGTTCTGATGGGATCATCCGACCCGAATCAGCGGATCATCATGGTGTTTTCGTAAATCATTTGTACGGCACTTCGGTTTGGCCATGGATGACTTTGGAATACGATATCTGCATCTGACCTCGGGAAAAGAGGCCCTCGACGCCCTGAAGGGGGCGGACGTGGATCCTTACGGCATTCAGGCGATGCTCCCCAAGATGTTCCATCTGAACATTGTCCTCGACGGCCTGGAGTGCCGGGTGGCCAACATCATCAAACAGGAGATGCTCTCCCTGGGGGGGGATGCGGCCGTCGCCCGGGGGACGGTCGCGTGCAGCGTCGCCCGATCGGATGTCATCCTGATGGGGACGCTCAAGCAGATGCAGCGGTTCGCAGAAAAAATTTCAGCGCAGCCCTTCGGTTTGGGCGCGATTTCGGAACGGCTCCGGGAGATATTGAAAAACGTCTTTGCGGATTCGTTCCTGCTTCGGACGCCCCGCAGGGAAATCATCCTTGGGGAACGGACGCTGATCATGGGGATCATCAACGTGACGCCGGATTCCTTTTCGAACGGCGGCCGGTTCGATTCCCCGGAAAAAGCCGTCGAAGAGGGGATCCGGATGGCGGAGGAGGGGGCGGATATTCTCGACATCGGGGGAGAATCCACCCGCCCCGGGTCGGATCCCGTTTCCCCGGAAGAGGAGATGCGGCGGGTTATCCCGGTCATTCGAGCCCTTGCATTGCGGACCGATCTCCCGCTCTCGGTCGATACAATGAAGGCGTCCGTGGCACAGAAAGCCCTGGCGGAGGGAGANNAGGGAGCGGAAATCGTCAATGACGTCAGTGCGATGGGGTCTGATGAGGCCATGGCAAAAGTCGTGGCCGACGCCGGTGCGGCCGTCGTGCTCATGCACATGAGGGGGATGCCGAAGTCGATGCAGGCGGGGGATCTTGCGTACCATTCCCTGCGGGGCGAGATTATCGCTTATTTGAGAAAGGGAATCGAACGGGCCGGGGATGTGGGAATCGATCCGAAGCAGATTATGGTCGATCCGGGTCTCGGTTTTGGCAAAACCGCCGCGGACAACATGCGCCTCATCCGATACCTCCGTGAATTCCGGATTTTGGGAAGGCCGATTCTGGTAGGCGCTTCCCGCAAGGCCTTTATCGGCCGGGTCATAGGGGGGACGCCGGTGGAACGGGACGAGGGAACCGCGGCGGCGGTCACGGCGGCGATCCTCAATGGAGGACAGGTCATTCGGGTTCATGACGTTCCGATGATGAAGAAGGTTGCGACCATGGCGGACGCCTTACTGAGGGCGTAAGATGATCTCAGGCGAGCGATCGGTTATGGTTCTGTTATCAAAAAGTCCGGAGGAGACCTTCCGGATCGGACGGATTCTGGCGGATGGCCTTGAGGCGGGGGATGTCGTTGCCCTGACCGGAGAACTGGGTTCCGGCAAGACCTGCCTGACCCAGGGAATCGCAAACGGGCTCGGCGTTCCGGAGAGTTATGTGGTTACCTCGCCGACCTTTACGCTCATCAACGAGTATCCGGGACGGCGGGTGGACCTTTATCATCTGGATGTCTATCGTCTGACGGGATGCGCCGACCTGGCTGAAATGGGGTATGATGAGTACCTGTCCGGCAGGGGCGTCATGGTCATCGAATGGGCGGAAAAGATCCGGGGGGCCGTTCCGTTCGATGCCCTGTTTGTCGTTATGACCTATCTGGAAGAGAATGTGAGAAAAATTGAGATTTCCGGTTGCCCGGACCGGATCGGTTTCTGGGAGAAGACCCTCAAAGAAGGAGGATGTTAGCAGATGGCTCTTGTGGTTCAGAAGTACGGCGGTACTTCGGTCGGCAATCTCGACAAGATTGCGAATGTGGCGAAGAAGGTGATCCGGACAAAGGAAGAGGGGAATGACGTGGTCGTCGTCCTGTCGGCGATGTCGGGGGAGACGGATCGTCTGATCCAGCTCGCGCAGAAGGCGGCGGACGAACCTGAGCCCAGGGAGTACGATTCCCTGATCTCCACGGGCGAGCAGGTAACGGTCACGCTGCTCGCGATCATGCTGAACGGTATGGGATACCCGGCAAAATCCTTCCTCGGATTTCAGGTTCGGGTCTTGACCGATCAGGCCTTCCAGAAGGCCCGCATCCTGAGCGTAGATACGGAGGCCATCCGCGCTGAACTGAAGAAGGGGACCATTGTGGTTGTTGCCGGGTTCCAGGGCATCGATCCGAAAAACAACATCACCACGCTGGGGCGGGGCGGATCGGACACCAGCGCCGTGGCCCTGGCCGCCGCGCTCAAGGCCGATGTCTGCGATATCTATACCGACGTGGACGGGGTGTATACCACCGATCCCAACATCTGCAGCAACGCCCGAAGGCTGGACCGGATCACCTATGATGAGATGTTAGAGATGGCCAGGGCCGGGGCCAAGGTGCTCCAGCCGCGCTCCGTTGAGCTTGCCAAAAAATACAATGTTCCGGTGTATGTTAAATCCTCGTTCACGGATGAAGGGGGAACCTTGGTGACCAGGGAGGAAAAGGATATGGAGAGGGAAGTGGTGGCCGGCGTAACCTACGACCGGGATCAGGCGAAAATCACGGTGATTCATGTTCCGGACCGCCCCGGCGTGGCGGCCCGTCTGTTCACGCCCCTTTCGGAACATAACATCCTCGTCGATATGATCATCCAGAACGCGAGCATCCAGGGGCATACGGATCTCACCTTTACGGTCTCCCGGAAGGATATCCGCGAAGCGACGCGGATCATTTCCGAGGTGGTGCAGGAGGTTGGCGCGGAAAAATTAGAGGTCGACGACAATGTGGCGAAGGTATCGATCATCGGCGTCGGCATGATCAGCCACTCCGGGGTTGCGGCCCGGATGTTCGAGACGCTCGCCCGCGAAGGGATTAACATCATGATGATCAGCACCTCCGAGATCAAGGTCTCCTGTGTCGTGGAGGCGAAGTACACGGAGCTGGCCGTCACGGTTCTGCACGACGCCTTCGGTCTGGGAAAGGAATCCTGAATGCGGGTTTCCGAGGGACAGAGACTGGGCGCCCTGACGCTCCTGGTGGTCTCTCTAACCGTCTATGGGGTTTCTCTCCTCAACGCCCGGCAACCGGTTCGGGAATCACCCATCCCTTGGGGAAGCCAGGGACCGGGTTTGATCGCCATTGAGGTCGCAGGTGATCCGGGGAAGGAGGGGATTTATTTCCTGCCGGAGGGAACGACCATCGAGAAAGTACGCGAAATCGCGGTGATTCCAGGAATGAATGACGGGGGGAAGATCGAAGGCGTGGGAATTTCCACTGGTTCCGTACTGGTGACCTCTGGGCAGGGGGAGGTGAAAATCGGGGAGATGGCCGCCGCAAAGAGGCTGGCCCTGGGCCTGCCGGTCGACCTCAATCACGCCTCGGAGGAGGATCTTTCCCTGGTTCCCGGCATCGGCGAAAAAATGGCTTATCAGATCACTCAGTTGCGCAAACAAAGGGGCGCATTCCGGGATCTTTCAGATCTCACGGCGGTTCCCGGAATCAAGGAAAAGAAATTGAACGGTCTCAAGGGGTATCTGATTGTAAGGCCGGCACGGGGACAGATTTGAAATCTGTCCCCACAGTTTCATGGGGCGCCGTTCCTCTTGTTGTACCCGTCGAAATAATTCAGGACGCGTTTCACATAGCTCTGCGTTTCCGGATAGGGGGGGATGCGATTGTTGTTCCGAATGACGGCGTTTTCACCCGCATTGTAGGCAGCCAGGACGAGGGGAAGGTTGCCGTTGAACAGATTCATGAGGTAACGGATGTAGCGGACGCCGCCGTCGATATTGGTCTCGGGATGAAAGGAATCCTTTACCTGAAGCGATGCCGCCGTGGACGGCATGAGCTGCATCAGGCCCCGTGCGCCGACGGGCGAGACGGCCCGGTGATTGAAATTCGATTCCGCCTTGATGATGGCTTTGACCAGGGCGGAGTCGACGCGGTATCTTTCCGAGGCCCGGGCAATCAGATCGTCGTAAAGGGCGATATCCCCTTTCAACTGGAAGATGACACGCTTCTCCTTCATGACCAGAACATAGTGGACATCGGGTTCCGTGGGGACGTTGGTCAGGTGGATGACCCCCTCCGGGTCTGTGTATTTGTAGATGTCCGCATGGCATAGGGAGGCCATGAGTAAAAGAAAGGTCAGTACAAGGGTAAAAGAAAAATTGTATTTATACATCGTTCGGTCCGCAATCACCTTCCCGGTCATCGTATTTCCCCAAACTCCAAGAAGGATATACTTGATCCGTGGTATGAATTCAAGCTTTTTATGCCTCATTGTCCTTGACATGGGCCCAAGATTGGTGGTAAACACCCTTATAATTGAGCTGATTCATGTCGGGGCGTGGCGCAGTCTGGTAGCGTATCTGAATGGGGTTCAGAGGGCCGGTGGTTCAAATCCACTCGCCCCGACCAATTGAAATTAAAACCGCCAAAAAGGCGGTTTTTTAATATGTTGCGGATGTTTCTCCGATAATGGACGTTGACAATCGGTGGGGCAATGTTTATAAAGATAGAGATTCTACCCTGCGAGAGTGGCGGAATTGGTAGACGCACTGGACTTAGGATCCAGCCCGCCTGAGCGGATAGGGGTTCAACTCCCCTCTCTCGCACCAATCTGTGGATCATCCGATTAAATTATATTTGGACAAAGGAGCCTATTGCCGTGAGTGACATCAGTGCCGCCGTAAAAATTGAAGATATCAGCACCGTAAAGAAGAAACTATCCTTTGATATCCCCTGGGCGGATGTAAAGAATGAGTTGGACTCGGTTTACCGCAAGGTGGGAAAGAAGGCCAATGTAAGGGGGTTCAGGCCGGGCAGGATTCCGCGAGGGATCCTCGAGGCGCATTACCGGGAAGAGGCCGAGGAAGAAACGGTCTCCAATCTGGTGAACCGGTACTACTGGGAGACGCTGCAGGAGAAAGAAATTCCGGCGGTGATACAGCCGGAGATCGAACAGAAGGGAATCGAAGCGGAAAAGAATTTTACCTTTTCGGCAACGGTCGAGGTGGAGCCCGCCGTTGAACCCAGGGACTATGTTGGTCTTGAACTGGAGAAAGAAGAGCCGGTCGTGACCGGGGAGGACCTTGAGGCGAGAATGCGGGAAATCCGCCAGATGTTTGCCACCATGGAAGAGGTAAGTGAAGACCGCGGGATTCTTGCGGGAGATTTCGTCACCCTCGATTTCGCGGGCGCCCTTGCCGGCGAGCCGCTCAAGGAGCTGAAGTCCGAAAACTACCTGCTTGAAATCGGATCGAAAACCTTTGTCCCCGGCTTCGAGGAGCAGGTCATCGGCATGAAGAAGGGCGATACGAAGTCCGTCGCCGTCCAGTTTCCGGAGAACTACCACGCCACACATCTGGCGGGGAAAGATGTCGAATTTGCCGTCATGATCAAGGGGATACGGATCAAGAAGATTCCGGAGATCGATGATCAGTTTATCAAGAATTTTGAAAAGTACGAATCCCTGGAGGCCCTCAGGGACGATGTACGGAAGAACCTGGAAGAGGAGAAGAAGCGAAAGATCGCCGTGGCGTTTGAAAGACAGATCAGCGACCGGCTTTTGGAAAAAAATGCGTTCGAGGTTCCGGAGTCCTTTGTGGAACGGCAGATCTACTATATGATGTCCGACACGCAGCGGAGAATGGTTTCCGGCGGCATGGATCCGAAAAAGGCGGCCGAGTTCAGTTTCAAGCTCCATGATCAATTACGGGAGGAAGCGGCCAAGATCGTCAAGACGGTGCTTCTGCTCAAGAGGATTGCCGGCAAAGAGGGGCTGACCGCGGGAGACGACGAGGTGGAAAATCAGATCCGGGAGATCGCCGCGCAGAGGGCTCAGGATTATGAAACATTGAAGAAGTCGCTGGATAAGAACAATCTGGTCGACAACATCCGGAACGAGATTCTGAACCGGAAGACTTATGAATTCCTGGAGGCAAAGGCGAAGGTGACCACCGTCAGGAACGAAAAGAAGAATATGCCGGAGGAGGGGAAATGAGTCTGATCCCTATGGTGGTCGAACAGGATGGTCGCGGGGAGAGGGCATTCGATATCTATTCGAGACTCCTCAAGGATCGTATCATCTTCCTCGGGACGGCCATCGACGATGAGGTGGCGAACCTCGTCATCGCACAAATGCTCTATCTGGAATCGGATGATCCCGACAAAGAGATCTTTTTTTATCTGAATACCCCCGGCGGTCATGTCAGTTCGGGGATGGCGATTTACGATACGATGCAGTACATCAAGCCCGCGGTCTGTACGGTCTGCATGGGACAGGCGGCGAGCATGGGCGCACTCCTACTCGCGGCGGGTCAAAAGGGAAAGAGGTTTGCCCTGCCCCATTCGCGAATCCTGATCCACCAGCCCCTGGGCGGATTCCAGGGACAGGCGACGGACATCGACATCCAGGCGCGCGAGATCCTGCGGTTGAAGGATGAACTGAATCAGATTCTGGCGCATCTGACGGGTCAACCCATGGAAAAGATCACGGCTGACACCGAACGGGATTATTACATGACCTGTGATCAGGCCAGGCAATACGGCATTATCGATGAAATCATCGTCAAGAGAATTAATGATTTAAAGAGGGTATGATTAAATGGTTAGAAAAGGAAAATATCCGCAGAACGGAAGGGGACTTCTGTTCTGTTCATTCTGCGGGAAGAACCAGAATGAGGTCAAGAAGCTCGTCGCCGGCCCCACGGCCTATATCTGCGACGAGTGCATCGAGCTGTGCCGTTGCATCGTGGAGGAAGAGCGCGAGAGACCGGGAACGGAAGAGTTCCGCAAGGGAATTCCGGAACCGAAGAACATTGCGAAATTTCTCGACCAGTATGTCATCGGGCAGGAACGATCAAAGAGGGTTCTGTCCGTGGCAGTTTACAACCACTACCGCCGGTTGTTTTCCCGCATCGACATGGACGGGGTCGATATCCACAAGAGCAACATCCTGCTGATTGGGCCGACCGGGTCCGGCAAGACGCTTCTGGCAAAGACCCTTGCCAGGATCCTGAATGTCCCCTTCACGATCGCCGATGCAACAACATTGACCGAGGCGGGCTATGTGGGGGAGGATGTGGAGAATATCATTCTCAGCCTCCTCCAGAATGCCGATTATGATGTCGAGAAGGCCTCCAAGGGGATCGTGTATATCGATGAAATCGACAAGATCGCCAAAAAATCAGGAAATCCCTCCATCACGCGGGATGTGTCGGGAGAGGGGGTCCAGCAGGCGCTCTTGAAGATCATTGAAGGTACGACAGCCAACATTCCGCCCAAGGGGGGGAGAAAGCACCCCCAGCAGGAATTCATCCAGGTCGATACGACCAACATCCTGTTCATCTGCGGCGGGGCGTTCAACGATCTGGACGGCATCATCGCCCGCCGGACCGGCTTCAACGCCATGGGGTTTGGGGCCGAAATCCGCAGCAAGCGGGATAAAAAGATGGATCAGTTGCTCCAAGAGGTGCGTCCCGAAGACCTGTTGAAATATGGATTGATCCCGGAGTTTATCGGCCGACTGCCCGTGATTGCATCCCTGAAAGAACTGTCGCAGGAGGAGCT
Organism: Syntrophaceae bacterium; assembly: GCA_003141195.1. Classification (GTDB taxonomy): domain Bacteria; phylum Desulfobacterota; class Syntrophia; order Syntrophales; family UBA5619; genus UBA5619. Next base: position 3,063 of record PLLC01000048.1, on the reverse strand, counting down.
GATTCGAATCCTGGTAGAGCCCAAGGACGCCATCGTCCGGCAATATCAGAAACTTTTCGAGTTGGAAGGGGTCAAACTGAAATTTACGGACGGCGCGCTTCGCGCCATTGCGACCCTGTCCGTCGAACGGAAGTCGGGTGCACGAGGTCTGCGCGCGATTCTGGAAAATACGATGCTCGATATCATGTACGAACTGCCGTCCACGCCTGACGTGAAGGAATGCGTCATCAGCGAGGAGGCCGTGATGAACCAGGAAAAGCCGATCCTCCTTTTCGAAAAGAAATCGGAGACGGCTTGATTTTTTGAAACAGGAAAATGAAATGATGTTCGACAATGAAAAATACGGGGACAGGGGTTCGGTAACGATGGAGATTCCCCTTCTGCCCCTCCGGGATGTGGTGGTTTTCCCTCATATGATTGTCCCTCTGTTCGTGGGAAGGGAAAGGTCGATTGCCGCGCTGGAATCCGCGATGAAGGACGAGAAGGAGATCTTCATGGTTGCGCAGAAGAGCGCCCAGAAGGATGACCCGGGTGAAGATGAGATCTACCGCATCGGGACGATCGGGATCATCATCCAGCTGCTGCGCCTGCCCGATGGCACGGTCAAGGTTCTGGTGGAAGGGAAAAAACGGGGGATCGTCCGCGAATACCTCCCCTGCGAGGAATATTTCCTGGTCCGTGCCGAAGAACTCGAAGAGATCGGTAATACGGAAGATGTGAAAATCGAAGCCCTGATGAGGAGCATCCGGGAGTCTTTTGAAACCTATGCCAAGATGACCAAGAAGGTTCATCTGGAGATGGTCGGGACCATCGCCTCCATCGAAGACCCCTCGAAGCTTGCAGATGTCGTCATTTCGCAGGTCAACGCCAAATTGGAAGACAAGCAGAAAATCCTCGAGATCTGCCACGTTCCCGAGAGGATGGAAACGATTTATGAACTGATGCTCTCGGAGATCGAGATCCTGCAAGTTGAGGAGAAGATCAAAAGACGGGTCAAGAAGCAGATGGATAAGACCCAGAAGGACTACTACCTCAACGAACAGATGCGGGCCATCCAGAAAGAGATGGGGGAGAAGGACGATTTCCGCAATGAAATCGTTGAACTAGAAAAAAGGCTGAAACAGAAGAAGCTTTCCGAAGAGGCCCACAAGAAGGTCAAACAGGAAATCAAGAAGATGCAGATGATGGCCCCGATGTCCGCCGAGGCGACGGTGGTCCGGAATTACATCGACTGGTTGCTCGATATGCCGTGGTCCGAGGAAACGGAAAACAAATATAACCTACGGGAATCGCAAACCATCCTGGAAGAAGACCATTACGGCCTCAAACAGGTCAAGGAGAGGATCATCGAATATCTGGCCGTCCAGACCCTTGTAAAGAAGAACAAGGGACCCATCCTCTGTCTGGTGGGACCTCCGGGCGTCGGGAAGACCTCCATCGCGAAATCGGTGGCCCGCGCGACCAATCGGAAATTCGTCCGGCTCTCCCTGGGCGGCGTCCGGGACGAGGCGGAGATCCGGGGCCACCGGCGAACATACATCGGCGCCATGCCGGGGAAGATCATCCAGCTTCTCAAGAAGGCCGGGACGAACAATCCCGTCTTCTGTCTGGACGAGGTGGACAAGCTGAGTTCCGATTTCAGGGGGGATCCCTCGTCCGCACTGTTGGAGGTCCTCGATCCGGAGCAGAACTGTGCCTTCAACGACAATTATCTGGAAGTCGACTACGACCTATCCGATATCATGTTCATTACCACGGCCAATGTCTTGCAGACCATCCCCGCGCCGTTGCAGGACCGAATGGAGGTCATCCGCCTGGCCGGATATACGGAGCCGGAAAAGCTCAATATCGCCAAGCGGTTTCTCGTCCGCAAGGAGATGGAAGCGAACGGGCTGAAGGGGAACGGCGTTGTTTTTACGGACGGGGCGTTGCTCACGATCATCCGTCAATACACCCGGGAGGCGGGGGTCCGGAATCTGGAGCGGGAGATCGCGTCGATCTGCCGGAAGGTTGCCCGGAAGATCGTGACTGACGGCGGAAAAAACCGCATCCGGATCTCCTCAAAATCCATTCAGGGGTACCTGAGCGTGCCGAAATTCCGTCACGGGGAGACTGAGGGACGGGATGAAATCGGCCTTACGATCGGCCTCGCCTGGACCGAGGTGGGTGGAGAGCTGCTGGTCATCGAAGTCTCCATCATGAAGGGGACCGGAAAAATGACCCTGACCGGAAAGCTGGGTGACGTCATGCAGGAGTCGGCGCAGGCGGCGCTGACGTACGTCCGCGCTCGGGCGGGACAATTCGGCCTGCCGGAAGGTTTCTACAAGGAGACGGATATCCACGTCCATGTACCCGAAGGGGCGATTCCAAAGGATGGACCCTCCGCCGGCATTGCGATGGCGACCTCCATTGCCTCCGCCTTCATCCGCCGGAAGGTGAGGGGCGATCTGGCCATGACGGGGGAGATCACCCTCCGGGGCCGGGTTCTGCCGATCGGAGGGCTGAAAGAAAAACTTCTTGCCGCCCATCGGGGGGATATCCGGACCGTGATCATTCCCAAGGACAACGAAAAGGATCTGGCGGATGTTCCGGCCAATGTGCTGAAAAACCTGGAAATCATCCTCGTAGAGAATGTCGATGAGGTCCTGAAGCATGCGCTTCTGCCGGAAGAGAAAACGAAAGGGCAGACCGATCCGTGCGGTGAGGCGATGGCACCTGACACGGATCCCATTGCAGGGAAGATCTCCGTCCCTTTGCAGCCATGCCGCGTGAACGGCAGGGACCCAATTAATCCTTGACAACCGGGGGAATCGCTGTTAGATAGCTCGCGAAAATCGGAGTGATCCGGGCGGGTAGCTCAGCTGGGAGAGCGCCACGCTTACACCGTGGAAGTCACAGGTTCAAGTCCTGTTCCGCCTACCATGGAAATAGCGAAATCCTTGAAAGGCGGCCCCGGTCCAAATCACAGGGAGCTGCCGGATCGGGTTTCAACAGGGGATAGGGTTTGTTATTCGGGGTCGTAGTTAAGCTGGTTATAACGCCGGCCTGTCACGCCGGAGGCCG
>PLLC01000017.1 GCA_003141195.1 Syntrophaceae bacterium | reverse complement strand
GCGTTCCACAAGGATTCATACCATGCGGCAAACAATTTCACTTCTTCGGGCGTTTCCGTACACTGGATTAAGCTGAATTGATTACCCGGAGCGAGGCCCAAACCATCTGTTGTAAATGGGCAGTTTCCGGTAATAATCCGGCTTCGGGCGGTTTCGATCTGTCGGATAAGATAGGCCGATTGAGGCAAAAGGCTTGAAGATTGTCGTAACTCGACTTTTTCACGAATCCAATTCGCACACTCCCGGGCAAGCCATTGCGCGTGCAGCCGATTGCGGGCCGGACGATCCGCCGCAGAACCGAGAAGCGTCAAGTCACCGTCTGCATTAAGGGGCAGTATCAGGCGGGAATGCGTTGCATGGTTTAAGAGGTCTCGCAATTCGGAAAAGGCGAACAGGGATAAAAACGGGGTGGCGATGTCCAAGGAAGCGCCGGATTGAAAGCTTTGTCGCAACGCATCGATCACGCGATTCGTTCCGGTATTGCTAATCAACTTCATGAGGATGCTCCGTTAATCGAGACCTTAAATGAAGCTATCAATAATCCTTTTCGATGAGGGTTGCATTCAACCCTGTCTGGCCCGCGGAAGGGTGTTGTACCGGGACCAGTCATAAACGGCATCGACTTATGCCCTCGCCAATATTTTCAGGTAAACATCCCGTCTGTTGCAGATGCCCAGTATCCAAACCTCGGCGCCGGAGATTCTATAAACGATCCGGTAATTGCCGACCCGCAGTTTCCAGTATCCCTTCAGGGTTTTACGCAAGGGGGTGCCATAGTCCTGAGGGGCAGTCCGGAGACGCTTTTCAATAGCGTTCCGGATTTGGTTTTTCGTTCTCTCATCCAGAAGGGGCAGGTCAACTTTGCGCACGTCGGGATGGTAACGCAACGTGAAGGACATCGGATTATTCCCAAACCTGTTCGTGGGTCAAAGCGCCGGCAGGGTCGAAACTCTTCTCCCTTTTTTCCGCAAACGCTCCGAGAGCGGCGTCTTCCCTGAGTTCCAGGGACTCTTTGATCAAATCACGGGCCAGCATGGAGAGGGAGACTCCTTCTTCCTCCGCCAGGCCCTGCAAGAGACCGTATAGAAGCTGATCGACGGAAATATTGATCCTTGGATTTTTAGTCGGCATAAACAAACCTCCTTTCTAAAGGAAGAGTGTAACACTTCTGTTACGCAAAAGCAATTTTTTATCAGAGAGGCAGGTTTCCACCCGCTAAACGTGCATTCATTTACGTCAAATAAAAGCAACCTACGACAATGATGCAACGGAGGCGGGGGTAATATCTCCCCCGGTTCGGGGCAATCTGCCCCGCGATCCGTCCCCCCCGAGACAGGACAGATCAGAATATCCATCAATATCAATTTGTTAGTTCATTGGTATTGAAATTGCTTTGTTCAGGGCGATCATTGATTCCAATCCTTGGCATAAGGAGGTACCATCATGGGGGATCATTCCGGCAATATCTATGGGCTCCGGCCGGTCTCTGTCATCCGCACCCTGCCGCAGATCAAGGACCATCGCCTTTTTCAACTGAAGCTCGAAGACGGTACGACCTGGGAAAGTTTCGCTCATCAGCCGGGGCAGTTTGTCGAGGTGTCCATTTTTGGGAGGGGAGAGGCGCCCATCAGCATCTCCTCGCCGCCGACGAGACCGGACACGCTCGAATTGTGCGTGCGCCGCGCCGGCGCCGTGACCAATGCCCTTTTCGAGATGGGAAGAGGCTCGACCTTCCACATCCGGGGTCCCTACGGCCGCGGATTCCCTCTGGAGCAACTCAAGGGGCGCAAGCTCCTGCTGATCGCCGGAGGTCTGGGACTCGCCCCCCTGCGCTCCCTGCTCCTGTATGCACTCGATAAAAGGGATGACTTTGATGAAATCATCCTGATGTACGGGACGAACAATCCCGACAATGTCCTGTTCAAATATGAGCTGGTCGGTTTTTTCGATCGGAAGGATATCCAATACTTTTACAGCGTGGACCGGGATGACGAGGGGATCTGGAAACAGTATGTCGGCGTGGTGACGGGTCTCTTCGATCGGACCGCCCTGACGCCGGAGGATACGGTTGCCGTCCTGTGCGGCCCGCCGATCATGTACCGCTTTGTCCTCCAGAAACTCCTGAGCTTGGGGTTTGCCAAGGACCACATCTACATGTCCCTGGAGAGGATGATGAAGTGCGGCGTCGGGAAGTGCGGTCACTGCACCCTCGGCGACAAGTACTGCTGCATCGACGGTCCCGTTTTCCCCTACACGGAGATTGAAAATATAAAGGAGGCGATCTGACCATGACCCGAACACGGACGGTATGTCCCTTCTGCGGCTGCGGCTGCAGCTTCTATCTGGTATCCGAAGGCGACCGGGTGACGGGGGTCGAGCCCAGTCCCCAAAACCCCGTGAATCGGGGAATGCTGTGCGTAAAGGGATGGAACGCCTATGAATTCATCCACTCGCCCGACCGGCTCACCGTTCCCCTCGTGCGGAGGCAGGGGGCCCTGGTCGAGAGCACCTGGGATGAGGCGCTCTCGATCGTTTCCACCCGGTTGAACGACATCCGGGCGAGATCCGGTTCCCGCGCGCTGGCCTTTCTGAGTTCCGCGAAGGTGACCAATGAAGAAAACTATCTGTTCATGAAGATGGCCCGGGCGGCGTTCGGCACCAATAATGTCGATCACTGCGCCCGGCTCTGACACAGCGCAACGGTGGTCGGTCTGGCCGCCGCATTCGGTTCGGGAGCGATGACCAATTCCATAGGGGAATTTGAGGACGCGGATCTGTTCCTGGTGACCGGTTCCAACACCACGGCGCAGCATCCCCTCATCGGATCGCGGATGATCAATGCCATAGAAAATGGTGCGAAGCTGCTTCTCATCGATCCGCGAGAGATCCCGCTGGCCCGGTTCGCGGATCTGCACCTGAGGCAGAATATCGGCACGGATGTCGCCGTTCTGAACGGGATGATGAACATCATCATCGAAGAGGGCCTCTTTGACCGGGAGTACGTTGAAAACCGGACAGAGGGATTCGAGCCGCTCAAGGCCCTCGTCAGCCGTTACAGCCCGCGGATCGTGGAAAAGATTTCCGGGATCGATCGCCATGATCTGGAGAAGGCGGCCCGGATGTACGCCGCGGCCGACAAGGCGATGATCGTCTACGCGATGGGCATCACCCAGCACACGACGGGCACGGACAACGTCAAATCCTGTGCGAGCCTCGCCATGCTGACCGGCCATGTCGGAAGGCCTTCCACGGGGGTCAACCCGCTGCGGGGGCAGAACAACGTCCAGGGCGCCTGCGACATGGGCTCCCTCCCCAACGTGTTTTCCGGCTATCAGCCGGTGGCGGATGCGGCCGCGAGGAAGAAGTTCGAAGAGGCCTGGGGGGTTCAGGGGCTCGACGACAAGCCCGGTCTGACGATCGGGGAGATGATGACGGCGGCGCTCCGGGGGGAGGTCCGGGCCCTCTACGTCATGGGGGAAAACCCGATGATGAGCGATCCCGACACCTCGCATATCGAACAGGCGCTCTCCAGTCTCGACTTTCTGGTGGTCCAGGACATCTTCCTTTCCGAGACCGCGGAAAAGGCGGATGTTGTGCTGCCGGCGGCATCGTTTGCCGAGAGGGACGGCACCTACACCAACACGGAGAGGCGGGTCCAGCTTTCGCGGAAGGCCGTCTCTACCCCCGGTCTGGCACGGCCGGACTGGGAGATCATCTGCGAGGTGAGCCGCCTTTCCGGCTACCC
>PLLC01000005.1 GCA_003141195.1 Syntrophaceae bacterium | reverse complement strand
CTGGCCGAGCATGATATCATCCTGCCCGATCTGCTTACGGACCTGCAGGACAAGACCCAGCTCACCCGTCGCACCATTGCCCGCATCCTGACGGAGAGCGGAAGGCTCAACGACTTCAAGCGCAATCCCCAGCAGTTCATCGAGCTGGTAGGCGAGGCGATCAACCGCGCAAAACGATTAGCTATTGTTGACGGAATCAAATACCAGCGAATGGGCGATGATTGCTACTATGCCCAGGAACTGTTTGAGCAGGAAGAATTGATGGGATACTTGAAGAACATGCTCACTGATACGCAGAAGTCGGTATTCGAGCATGTGGTCTACGATTCGGACACCGAGGCCAACTTTGCCACACAATTGGAGAACAACGAAGCGGTTAAGGTATACGCCAAGCTTCCAGGCTGGTTCAAGGTGCCGACACCGCTGGGCACGTATAACCCCGACTGGGCGGTTATGGTGGAGGTGGATGGAACTGAGCGTCTTTACTTCGTCGTCGAAACCAAAAGCAGCCTGTTTACCGACGACCTGCGTGACCGGGAGAGTGCAAAAATAACATGTGGCGAAGCTCACTTCAAGGCACTGGAAAGCGGAGACAATCCCGCCAGGTTCGTAAAGGCGTCCACATTGGAGGATGTGCTGATATCGTCATAATGGATGATTCAGACAACGACCGGTATCCAGGATTTTTAACATTCCGATGGTAAAGGTAGAGCTTTATTAATGATCATTTCCGGTGGATGAACATGAAGAACCTTCTGGCCCCGATCAGCACGATCTGTGTATGTTCCATTTTCATGGGTTGCAGCCAGGAGAGCCTCATCTTCTATCCCGAAATACTGCCGCCGGACTATCCATTCGCCTTCTCCGAGCCCTTTGAAGAAGTGGCCGTTCCCGTGGAGGCGGCAACCCTCAACGCCCTCCTTTTCAAGGCCAAAAATAAGGGGACAGATTTCAAATCTGTCCCCGCGGTCGTTCTTTATCTGCACGGCAATGCCGGCAGTCTGCGGACCTGGGGCGCTGTTGCCGGAGATTTCACCTCGAGGGGCTACGATATCCTGATCCCAGACTACCGGGGTTTCGGCAAGAGTACCGGGAACATCTCAAACGAAAAGCAACTGCTTGACGACGGCCTGGCCGTCTATCGGATGCTGACGAAAACCTGGCCGGAAAACCGGATCATCGTCTATGGAAGATCGATCGGAACGGGCATCGCGACCTTCGTTGCCCGATCCGGAAAACCCCGGATGCTCATTCTGGAGTCGCCCTTCCTGAGCCTCGTCGATCTGGCATCCTATCATTACCCTTTCCTGCCCAGACCGCTTATCGCGATGTTCCTGAAATATCCCCAGAGAACCGACCGCTGGATCGGAGAGGTCGCCTGCCCCGTCTATCTTTTTCACGGAACAAAGGACGATATCATTCCTTTCGATCACAGCGCCAGACTGGAGGCGTTGATCCGATCCCCGCACAGGCTGATCCGGATTGAAGGGGGAGGTCATAACAATCTGAGCGATTACGGCGCCTTTGACAGGGAACTGGATCAAATCCTCCGATAGCCTGCCCCTTTTCGTTTCACCTACCCTTCGATCGGTTTCGCCTCGTCGATGAGCATGATCGGGATCTCCTCTCGGATCTCGTAGAGAAGACGGCAGTGGTCGCAGATGAGGCCGTCCTCCGTGGGGTTCAAACGCACCTCGCCCTTGCACTTCGGGCAGGCCAATATCTCTAACAGTTCCTTACTGATTCCCATCTTTCACCCCTTTATTCCCTTCCCGCCAGCATTTCCTTCACAGCCGTAAAAACCTCTTCCACGGAGATATCCGTCATGCACCGGGGCGTTTCACAACGTTTCCGGAAGCAGGGGCTGCAAGAAAGCCCCTTCCGAATGATTCGGTGTCCGGGACCGTAGGGGCCTGTCCGGGCGGGGTCGGTCGGCCCGAAGAGGGCAACGACCGGCGTTCCCGCCGCGGCGGCAAGGTGCATGGGGCCGGAGTCGGTCGTGACGAGCAGGGCCGCCTCCCGATAGATGCAGGCCAGCTCGCGGAGCGTCGTCCGGCCGCCGAGGTTGACGGCCTTGGTTCGCATCTTCCGGCAAATCCGTTCGAGTGGAGCGGATTCGCCGCCCGTTAAAACAATGCCGATCCCCAGTTCTTCCCGGAGCCGGTCGCAGAGCTCTGCAAACTTCTCCTCCCCCCAGAGTTTCGTCTCCCAGAAGGCCACCGGATTGACGGCCACAAAGCGCGGCGCATCCTTGTGCAGGCCCTCCCCTTCCCCGCTCGATGGGAGCGATGCGGCGTGTTCATTGAGGAGCGCCGCCGCGCTCCGCTTCTCCTTTTCTCCGACGGCGATCCTGAATTCCGGCGGCGCCGCAAGACAGGCCGCCCCCGATTTCCCGGCGACATGGCGCACGAAGTCGAGGTAGCGGTACACAGCGTGCTTGCCCATTTCTTCGGGGATTTTTTCGTTGTAGAACAGGCCGCTCAGCTCCTGCAGGCTGTCGTAGCCTAACTTTCGTTTTCCGCCGCTGAGGAGGACGATTACGGCGCTCTTGAACAGACCGTGGAGGTCGATCACCAAATCGTAAGGGTGGCGCCGGAGATCCCTGAGAAATGTTAGCATTTCCCGGAGAGGCGCGGCGATCTGTCCCCGCCGGAGTTCGTTGAGCCAGCGTTTCCGGCCGGAGACGATCACCCGGTTCAGGTCGGGATGTCCCGCGAGCAGATCAGCGGCCTCCTCCTCGACGACCCAGGTGATGTCCGCGTCGGGATAGCAACGCCGGAGGGCGGCGAGCGACGGCAGGGTGTGGATGACGTCGCCGATGGCGCTCAGTTTGACGATCAGGATGTTCACGGTTTGCGGTTCCTCAGGATCCATTGCACACCGGCGAGGATATCGCCGGCGATGTGCACTGGCCGGACGATTCCCGTCTCCCCTTGGCCGCCGGCTTTCTCGATGGGGACACGATGCGGCATCATGTCCCCATTCCGCCGCGGTTCTTCGTCCGGACCCAGTTCAGCGGCGGCTTCCTCGCCGTATCCGGTCCGGACGAGGATGCCCTGCGCCCCTGCCCTGCCCCCCGCCTCGATGTCCTTCAGCGTATCTCCCACCATATAGGAGCGGGCGGGATCCAGGTGGAGCTCCGCCGCCGCCCGGAGGAGAAGCCCCGGCGCCGGTTTCCGGCATTCACATACCCGCAGATAGTCCCCCCGGCCTTCCGTCGGGTGGTGGGGGCAGTAGTAAATCCCGTCGAGGGATGCCCCCTCCGCCCGGAGCATCTCCCCGAGGCGCGTATGGGTTTCGGCGACAAAAGATTCGGTAAAGATTCCCCGGGCGACGCCGGACTGGTTGGTCACGACAACCGTCTTCATCCCGCTTGCGTTAATCAGCCGGATCGCCTCGGCGGCGCCGGGGATCAGTTGAAGCTTCGCCATCCGGTCGAGATACCCCACCTCTTCATTGATCGTCCCGTCGCGGTCCAGAAAGACCGCCGCCCGCCTGTTGCCCTCCGTCATTTCTCTTTCCATTGCGACCTCTCAAAAGGTTTTTCGCCGGGGCTGAGCAGCTTCCGCGCAGCGGCGTAAACCTCCTCCACGCCGATCATCTCCATGCAGCGAAAATCGGTTGGGCAGACCGGCTTCAGGCAGGGGCCGCACGGGACGTCGTGGTGAATGACAATGCTCTTCTCCCCAACGGGCGACGTCGTGACGGGGTTCGTCGAGCCGAAGACGGCGATGGTTGGAACCCCCAGCGCCCCGGCGACGTGCATCAGACCGGAATCGTTCGAAATGAAGAGGGCGCAGCGGGAGATCAGGGAGATCGCCTCCTTCAGACTCGTCTTTCCCGCGATGTCGATCAGGGGATGCCGGGCGCTTTTCTGCACCGCGGCGGTGCTTTCCCGGTCGCCGCCGCTGCCGAAGAGAATCACCTGCGCCCCGGATTCGCTGCTCAGGCGGTCGGCGACAGCGGCGAATCGGCCGGGGAACCACTTCTTCGCCGGCCCGTAGGCGGCGCCCGGCGCGATGCCGATCCAGGGGCGGCCGCCTTCGAATCCGAATTCACCGCAGAGCCGTTCCGCAATTTCTTCGTAATCCGCCCCGGGCCGGAGGCGGACGTCGCGTCCCGCGGGCATGCAGCCGAGCGTCCGGACCATCTCGAGGTAGTAATCGATCTGATGGACCCGGCGGATTGCTTGCGTCCGGCGGACGGCGTGGGTGAGGAGCAATCCCCGGCCGTCCGAGTTGTACCCGGCCCGGAGCGGGATGCCGGCCAGCCTCGCGATGATCGCCGCCTCAACCGCGTTCTGGAAGAGGATGGCGCAGTCGAAACCGATACCCCGGAGCTCTCCGGCCAGGCGGAGCTTACCCCCGATGCCGTCATGACGCCCGGGTTCCTGAAAGACGATGACGTCGTCCACGTCCGGAGAAAGTCGGTAAACCTCGGCGACCCACGGTTTCGCGAGGACGGAGATCCGTGCCCGGGGCCAGGTCTTCCGGATGGCGGCGACGGCGGGGAGCGTCATGACGACGTCCCCGATCCAGTTCGTCCCCCGGATCAGCACCCGTTCGATCCCATCTCCGGGGAACCTTTCCCCGCCTCTGACTTTCAGTTGCATCCCCCCATCACCCTATGTTGACGCCCCCGTAAAAAGTACGAAATCCCCCCCCCTCGGTGAGGGAGATCATGATCATGCCCCTCCTCCTCAGGGGGAGGGTTAGGCCCTCCCCCTGCTTGCTTGTGCCCTGCAGGGTATGCCCTTTAGGGTAAAGGGGAGGGAGAATGACCTGCAAAGACAGCCATTGTGCCTTAAAAGGAACGGGAAAAGACAAATGCAATTTTCCAACCGGACGGTGCTGCCTTGGATTATTTAATACGCAAGCCGGGAAAAAATCAACTCCGCAAATGGTCCGGCAGACGTGATTTCCATTCCGATCCGCAGAAGCGAGATCTCCGCCCGGAAATCGGGGAAGTCGGCGAGACGGACGCCGTCCTTCTCGGTGGTGACGATCCGGGCGGCGCCGCTCTCCGCCGCGAGACGCCGGAGGGCCTCGATATCGGAACGGCCGTAGGGATGGTGGTCGGGAAAGGCCTGAAAGGAGATGACCTTCGCGCCGAGCGCCGTCAGACCCCGCCGGAAGGCCTCCGGAGAGGCGATTCCGGCGAAGGCTAAGACCTTCTGCCCCTGGAGAGACGTGGGGGGTGAAACCCGTCCCGTTGCCGCCTCGACGAGTTCCCGCGGCCGGTGGATTCCCCGGAACGATGGCAGAGACGGGAATTCCCGCAGGGGTTCTTCACGGTGCGCGTCTCCCGTCCGCAGGAGGATGCTGGCGCGACTCAGGGCGTGCGGCGGTTCACGGAGCGGCCCCCGGGGGAGGAGTAAACCGTTCCCGAAGGGGCGGGCGGCATCCATCAGGACGATGTCGATATCCCGGAAGAGCGACCGGTGCTGGAAGGCGTCGTCGAGGACCAGGATGTCCGCGCCGAAACGTTCCATGGCGGCCTTTCCCGTGAGTGACCGTTTCGGGCCGGTCAGGACAGGGATCCCCGGCAAGGCCCCGGCGATCATGACCGGTTCATCCCCCGCCTCGCGCCATCCCAGCAGAACACGATTCCCGTCGGAGACGACATTGACGGAGGCTTTCGCATGGCCGCCGTAGCCCCGGCTCAGGACGGCCGGGCGATAACCATGTTCCTTCAGAAGTGCAGCGAGAAGAATGGCCGTGGGGGTCTTGCCGGTTCCACCCACGGTGAGGTTGCCCACGCTGACGACGAGGCAGGAGAGTTTCGTCGGGCGGAGAAGTTCCCGGTCATAGAGATGGTTCCGCAGGGCGACGGCGGCGCCGCAGGGAAGCGAGAGGGTTCGCAGGATCGCACGCGGAACAGCCGTCCGGCCTTCCGGCCGCGCCTCGTTCCAGATCCTCTGCACCATCTCCTCAACGCCCATCTCTTCTCTCCGGACGGATTCTTAAAAAATGGAGGGAACCGGAGAACGTTTCTCCCGTGTCTTCCCGAAAGATAGAGGACCATCCCCTCTATTTCCCGGTCGGCTCCCCGCCGCCCCGCCCGTTTTCCTTGAACTGCATGTTGTAGAGGCGGCAGTATTCCCCCTGGCAGGCGAGGAGAGCCTCGTGCGTTCCCTCCTCGCAGATCTCTCCGCTTACGAGGACGATGATCCGGTCGGCGTTGCGGATCGTGGAGAGGCGGTGGGCGATCACCAACGTAGTCCGGCCCTTCATGAGGTTCTCCAAGGCGTCCTGGACCTCGATCTCCGCCTCCGAGTCGAGAGAGGAGGTCGCCTCGTCGAGGATCAGGATCGGGGCGTCCTTGAGCAGCGCACGGGCGATCGAGATCCGCTGACGCTCGCCGCCGGAAAGTTTTGTTCCCTGCTCGCCGATGAGGGTATCGTATCCTTTTGGCAGGCGCAAGATGAAGTCGTGGGCGTTGGCGGCCTTCGCCGCGGCGATGATCTCCTCCTCCGTCTTCACGATGTCGCCGTAGGCGATGTTGTCCCGGACCGTGTCGTTGAAGAGGATCGTCTGCTGGGTCACGATGGCGATCTGTCCCCGGAGCGACTCGATCGTGACGTCGCGGATGTCCCGGCCGTCGATGAGGATCGCCCCTTCCGTCACGTCGTAGAAGCGGGGGATCAGGTTGACGAGCGTCGTTTTCCCCCCGCCGCTCATGCCGACGAAGGCGACCACCTCGCCGGCGCGGATTCGGAGATTGATGTTCCGGAGGACCGGCGCCTCCTCGTAGCGGAAGGTAACGTTCCGGATCTCGATCTCCCGGGAGATCCGGGGGAGGAGGGCGGCGCTGGGGCGGTTCCCGATCTCAGGGACCAGGTCTATGATGGCAAAGACCCTCTGTGCGCCCGCGATCCCCTGCTGGATCGTGTTGTTGACGTTCGTCAGGCGTTTCACCGGTTCGTAGAGCATGATCAGCGCCGTGAGAAAGGAGAAAAAGGTTCCCGGCGTCGATTGGCCGTGGATCACCTGGTAGCCGCCATAGAAGATGATCGCCGAGATGCCGAGGCCGCCGAGGAACTCCATGAAGGGGCTGGAGACGGCATTGATCGAGACCGCCTTCAGGTTGAGGCGGAAGAGCCGTTCATTCTCCCCCGAGAAACGCCGGTTTTCATACTCCTCCATGCTGAAGGCCTTGACGATCCGGGTTCCGGAGATCGTCTCCTGCAGAAGGGTCATTAGGCTTCCGAGGGTGACCTGCGTCCGCGTTGCCACCTGCCGCATCTTCTGGCCGAACTTGGCGATCGGATAGACGGCGAGCGGAAAGACGAACATGGCGATGATGGCCAGTTGCCAGTCACGATAGAAGATCACGAAGACGAGGCAGATCAGCGTGAAAGAATCTTTGAGCAGTGCGGTGACCGCCTCCGAGACGGCGCCCTGGATGTATCCGACGTCGTTCGTGATCCGGGACATCAGGATGCCGGTCGGATTCCTTGTGAAAAAGGCGAGCGACTGGGTCTGGATCTTCCGGTAGAGTTCCGCCCTCAGATCGGCCACAACCCGCTGACCGATGAAATTCATCAGGATCGTCTGGGCATAGCTGCAAACCCCCTTGATGAGGTAAATCCCGACGATGGCGAGCGGGATCCACTGAAGCATCCTGGCGTTTTGCTTCAGGAAAATCTCGTCGAGGGTCGGTTTGACGAGAAAGGCGAGCGCCGAGGTCGTCGCGCCGACGACGAGCATGCAGATCATGGCGACCGAAAACTTGANNAGCATGTCGCAGGCGATCCGCGCCGTCCGCTGCGACGCCCCGGGCGTCCCTAATTTCCCCCGGATCTCGGCGAGAGCGGTCTTCATCTCCCGCGCCTTTCCCTGCCGGGTGACGATCTCTCTCACCTCGGCGGCGATCCGCTCCGGGTTGGCCTCCGCCTGGATCAGTTCGGGGACGACGGCGCGTCCGGCGATGAGGTTCACCAGGCTGATGTGATCCACGCAGATGAACCTCCGGCCGATGGCGTAAGAGACGCCGGAGACCTTATAGACAACAACCATCGGGGTCTCCAGAAGCGCCGTCTCCAGCGTGGCCGTTCCCGAGGCGACCATGGCCGCGTCGGCGACGGCGATGACGTCGTAGATCTCGTCCGGAATGACGTTCACCCGGATGGGAAACTGCCGAAGGATGTTCCGGACGAAGGTGGGATCGAGCGTTCCGGCGATCGGCAACACAAACTGGAGAGGCGAGATCTTCTCCGTCAGGATCCGGCAGGCCCGGAGCATCTCCGGCAGGAGTACAGCCACCTCGCTCCGGCGGCTCCCAGGGAGGATGGCGACCGTGATCGCCTCTTCCCGGAGGCCGAAGCGCTTCAGCGCCTCCGACCGCGCATATTTTTTCCGTACCTCATCCAGGAGTGGATGGCCGACAAAGGTGACATCAACCCCGGCATCCCGGTAGAATTTTTCCTCGAACGGAAGGATGACGACCATTCGATCCACGGTCTTCCGGATCGTTTTGATCCGGCCCTTCCGCCAGGCCCACACCTGGGGGCTGATATAGTAGAGGACCTTGATGCCGCGTTTCCGGGCGGCGCGGGCGAGCGGGAGGTTGAAATCCGGGTAGTCGATCAGGATGACGAGGTCGGGCGGTTCCTTTTTCAGCGAGGCCTTCAGGCGGCGCATCACCCGGAGGATCATCCCGAGCTTGAAGCCCACTTCCGTCAGTCCCACCACGGCCATGTCGGCGGCGTCGGCGAGGAGCTCGACCCCCGCCTCCTGCATCCGTTCTCCCCCCACGCCGTAGAAGGAGAGGCTCGGATCGATCTGGCGCATCGCCTGGACGAGGTTCCCGCCGTGGAGGTCGCCCGAGGCCTCTCCGGCCACAATCATGACCCTCCGCGCGTTCATGGCTGTGTCCGTCCTTTCCCGGTCAGCCCCTGAGTGAAGTCATCGGTGGCGTCGAGGAAAGGCGCCCGTTCCCGGTTCCGGACGATTTCTTCGTTGATGCGCAGGGCCAGTTCCAGCACGTCACGCCCGTCCCTGCCCGATACCGGCGGGGGCGTCCGGCCGGCCACGGCCCGGACAAAGGACCGGATCTCCTCCTCCAACGGATCCACCGCCTGGATCTCGACGGGGTTTTCCGTGATTTCGATCTGTCCTCCGGCGCCGTTTCGCCGGCTCAGGGAAACGAGTTCCCGCTTGTTGAAATCCACGGCGTGGTACCCCTCGAGGCCGAAGAACCGGATCTTCTGCATGATCTTCCCCGTGACCCGGCTTGCTGTGATGTTCGCCACACAGCCGCTCGCAAAGGTCAGACGGGCGTTGGCGATGTCCACCTTGTCCGAGAGAACCGAGACCCCCACGGCGTCCACGGTCGAAACCGGGGAGCGAACGAAATGGAGAATAATATCGAGGTCGTGGACCATCAGATCGAGGATGACGTTCACGTCCGTGCCCCGTTCGAAGAAAGGGTGAAGGCGGTGGGATTCGATGAAGAGGGGCGTCCCCATCACGGATCGGAGGGCCGTGATAGCCGGGTTGAACCGCTCGATGAAGCCGATCTGAAAGACCAGCCCTTTCGCCCCGGCGAGGGCGATCAGTTCGTCCGCCTCGGCGAGCGTCGTGGCGATCGGTTTTTCCAGCAGGACGTCCACGCCCGCCTTCAGAAAGACCGAGGCGACCTCATGGTGGGCGCCGGTCGGCACGGCGATCGAGACGGCGTCGACCTTTCCCAGAAGGCCGCGGTAGTCCGTCAGGATCTCACAGTCACAGCCGTCGGCCGCCTTCCGGGCGTTCTCCTCCGCCATGTCGGCGACGCCGACGACCCGACACTCCGGCATTTTCCGGTATTTCTGGAGGTGGTAACGGCCCAGATGGCCGGTCCCCACCACGCCGATTCTGATTTCTTTCATAGGACCAACTCATTCTACTCCGTCATATAACCCCATGCCCCTCCTGACCTCCCCTTTGAAGGGGGAGAAACCAGCATTTTCCCTCCCCTTTACCCTAAAGGGCATACCCTGCAGGGCACAAGCAAGCAAGGGGAGGGCCGGGGTGGGGATGGGGTAGAAAAGCTCCGTCCCTAATTTTCAGCGGCAGATCCCTTTTTCCGACTTCCGGATGAAATCGAGGAACTGCCGGACCTCGGGCAGGTCTTCCACCTCCTGTTCGACCTTTCGGATGGCGGCGGTGAGGAGCAAAGAGGAGCGAAAAACGATCCGGTAGGCCTCTTTGAGGGCCGCAATCGTCTCGTCGGTGTACCCCCGCCGCTTCAGGCCGATCATGTTCAGACCGAAGAGCTTGGCGAAGTTGCCGGACGCCATGACGAAGGGGGGGATGTCTTTGACAACCGCCGATGCGCCGCCGATGATGCAGTGGGCGCCGATCCTCGTAAACTGGTGGATGCCCGTCAGGCCGCCGATGATTGCGTAGTCCTCCACATGGATGTGGCCCGCAAGGTTCGCCGCATTGGCCATGACAACGTGATCGCCGAGTTTGCAGTTGTGGGCGACATGGCAGTAGGCCATCAGCAGGTTGTGGTCGCCGATGATCGTGACGCCGATGTCGTGGATGGTGGCCCGGTTGATCGTGACGTACTCCCGGATTATGTTGTGGTTGCCGATGACGACCCGTGTCGGCTCTCCCCGGTATTTCAAGTCCTGGGGCGCGCCGCCGATGGAGGAGAACGGGGCGATCCGGTTCTCCTCGCCGATGTCGGTATGGGTTTCGATGACCACATGGGGGCCGATTTTCGTGTTCTTCCCGATATGGACGTCGGGGCCGATGATGCTGTATGGCCCGACATCGACCCCATCCGCAAGCGTCGCGTCCGGGGAGATGATTGCCGTGGGGTGGATGTTCATCACTTCTCCTTTGCCTCTTTTTCCTCCAGGGCCGCTACCCGGCGTTGAAGGGCGGCAAGCGCCTCGCGCATCTCCGGGAGTTTCGGGAGGCAGGCCTCCATTTTCAGCCACTCCCGATGGGGCATGTGAGGTGTTCCACCGACGATCTGTCCCGGCGGGATATCCTTGGTAACGCCGGATTGGGCGGCGGCCATGACGCCGTCCCCGATCCGGATGTGGCCGACGATCCCCGCCTGGCCGCCGATGACGACCCCCTTCCCCAATTGCGTGCTGCCCGAGATGCCGACCTGGGCAACGATGATGGAGTGCTCCCCGATCACCACGTTGTGGGCAATCTGGACGAGGTTGTCGATCTTCACTCCCCGCTGGATCCAGGTCCGGCCGAGGGCGCCGCGGTCGATCGTCGTGTTTGCGCCGATCTCCACGTCGTCGTCAATCTGAACGTAACCGACCTGGGGGATCTTTCGGTTTTCCCGTCCCGGAAGGGCGAATCCGAAGCCGTCGCTGCCGACGATAACGCCGGCATGGAGAACGACCCGCCGGCCAATCCGGCACCTCCGGTAGACGGTGACGCCGGGATAAAGCACGGAGGCCTCGCCGACGACGGCGTCCCGTCCGATGAAGACCCCCGGGTAGAGCACGACCCGTTTTTCGATGCGCGCCCCGCGGCAGACGTGGACGCCGGGATAGACCGCGGCCTCCGGCGAAACGTCGGCCCCCGCTTCGACGGTTGCATTTTTGCTGATCCCCGCGGTCTCTTCATCCTCGGGATGGAAAAGGGCAAGCAATTGGCCCAAGGCGACGTAGGGGGACCCGACGATCAGCAGGTTTTTCCCCGCGCAGGTGGTTCCCGGGGCGACGAGGATGGCGCTCGCACCCGTGGTTTCCATCCTTTTTCGGTATTTCGGGTTGGCTACGAAGGTGAGATCCCCGGGGCCGGCCTCATCGATCCCCTGGAGCCGTTCGATCACGACCCCGCCATCGCCGTCGACACTGCCGTTGAGAAACGCGGCGATCTCGTTCAATGTCTGCTTCACGGTTGTCTTCCCGCTACTTCTTGGGTTTGTACGTCTTGTTGAATTCGTCAACCACCCGCTTCGTCAAGTCGTTCTCCTTCGCGAAATAGGCGAGGGGGATCAAACTGTAGTCCACGATCATGTTGTATTTTTCCTTTTCGCCGATCGCCTGGACCAGTTTCAGGATTTCGGGGATCATCTTTTTTTGGAGATCCTGTTCTTTGGCCTGGAGCTCCTCATTGGAATCCTTGACCAGGATCTGGTAGTCCCGTAATTTTTTCTGGTAGGCGAGTTCCTTCTCCTTCACGGCCTCTTCCTTGAGGAGCGGCCGCTGCTTGTCGAGCTCCTCCTTGAGTTTCTTCAATTCGGCTTCCCTCTCCTGGAGTGTCGCTTTGGTTTTCTCAATGCCCTTCTTTAAATCCTCGGCCTCTTTTTTGCCCACGGTGGAAGTGACCATGACTTCTTGGACATTTACGAACCCAATTTTTTCGGCGGCGGCGGGAGAGGCCGCGAAGGCGAGGGCCAGTGTCAAAACAACTGCAACGATCCATACAAATCTTTTCATGAAACATTTCCCCTTTCCTAATGTGAACGATGGTTAGGAAGGCAACATCAGCCCTCCGGTTTTTCTACATGAACATTCCGATCGCGAATTCCCACCGGTTGGTGGATTCATTCTCCTTCCTGTCGAGGACATAACCCCACTCCAGACGCAGCGGACCGATCGGCGAATACCAGCGGATGCCGATACCCGCCGTTCTCCGCATGTCGCCCAGGTGGTAGCCGCTTTCCCACGAATTGCCGGTGTCGAAGAAGAGAACCCCCTTCATCCCCGCGTTCTTGATCAGCGGGAAGATATAATCGACATTGAAGGTCAACATCGTCAGCCCCCCGATCGGGTCCCCCGTCGCGGGATCGATCGGTCCCACATCCCGAAGACCGCGAAGGGAGTTGATCCCCCCAAGATAGTATCTTTCAAAGATCGGCACCTCTTTTCCTTCGTTGGGTTGCATGTAGCCTATCCGTCCGCGGACACCGACGACCGTGTCCAACGGAAGCGGGAAAAACCAGGAGGAGGCCGCCCCGTAACGGGTATAGCTGACATCGCCCAAGAGAGGGCCGCCCGTATATTCCACGGAGGCGCTGTTCTTCGACCCGGTGGACGGGAATATCGGATCATCCGTCGAGTCCCGTGTCAGGGTGACGGAGACGCCGCTGCTCGTCGTCTCCCCCGCCTGTTTTTTGATGTAATAGGAGGCTGTGTTCAGGATGTCCTTCACATTGTCGAGCGACAGGCGGTACCCGACATAGCCGGTCACGTACCGATAGAGGGGATAGCCGAAGGTGGCGCCGAATCCCTTGGAGTCGAGGTTGTAGGAGTCATACTCGCGGTAGAGATTCCAGAGATCGAATTTGCTCCAGAGGGGCATGTCGAAGAGCCAGGGTTCCGTGAAGGAGATGTCATAGAGCGTGGAAATGGAGCCGACGCTCGCCTTGAGGCTCAGGGTCTGGCCGCGGCCGAAGAGGTTCTGCTGGGAGACCTGGGCCGAGACCATCGCATGGTCCAGGGCGCTGTAGCCGGCGCCGATGCTGAACATCCCGGTCGGTTTCTCCTTGACGTGGATGTTTACATCCGTCAGGGTCTCGTCGGGACCCTTCTCGCTCTGAAAATCGATCTCCTCGAAGTAGTGCAGTTGGTTCAGGGCCATGTAACTGTCCTTGAGCTTGGTCCGGCTGTAGAGATCCCCCTCCACCACGGAGAGTTGGCGGCGGATCACATTGTCCCTCGTCTTGTTGTTGCCGATGATGTTGATCCGGTTGAAATAGACGAGCTTCGCCTTGTTGATTTCGTAGGTCACGTCGACGGTCTGGGTCTTCTCCTGCGGCTCGGTGCGGGGGACGACGTCGGCGCTGGCATAGCCTTCGTCGTTGCAGGCCTGAGTCAAGGTATCCATGTCCTTCATGATCGCTTCGCGGTCGTAGAAGTCCTTCTTCCGGATCTGAAGCTTCGCCAGGAGGTCCGCCCGGGGGGTCGCGAGCTCGTCTCCGGTGATCGCGACCTTGCCGACGCGGAACTGTTTCCCCTCCGAGATGGGGATCTTGACGCGGATCCCGTCGCGGTCGTACGTGATGACCGGCTCGCCGATCTGGGCGTTGATGAAGCCGTTGTTCAGGTAAAAGGCGTTGAGTTTGCCCACGTCCTGTTTGAGCTGGTCCTTCTTGAGAAGACCGGAGTCGGTGAAGAAGTGGAAGATGCCCCATTCATTCGTGGTCATCATGTTCTTCAGTTCCTTCGTGGTGAAGGTCCGGTTGCCCTCGAAGCTGATGCCCCGGATGAAGAGCTTCTCGTTTTCGACGATGCTGACGATGATCTGGACGTCCCGTTCGCCCGCCTTCTCGATCGTGTAACGGATCTCGGCGTTGTAGAACCCCTTGCCGTCATAGAGGGCCTTGATCTTTTCCATGTCGGTCTTGAGTTTTTCGGGGTTCACGGTTTGCCGGTTGCGGACGCTCATGGCGCCCTCGATGTCGTCCTTCTTCAGGGCCTTGTTCCCCTGGATCCGGATCTCGGTGATCATGGGTTTCTCCACGACGACAAAGGTGATCGCCTTCCCCTCGGCAACGTCCGTCACCTCGGCGGTGACGTCATCGAAGTAGCCCATCTTGAAGATGGCCTTGATGTCGGCGGAAAGGTCCGCATCGGTGAGGATGTTTCCGGGTGCGCTCTTGAGGACCTGGTTGATGGCGCTGGCCTCGATCTTGCGGTTGCCCTTGAACTCGACGCGGACGATCCTCTCATCGGAGGCGATCCGGATCAGAATATCCGCCCGAAGCTGTGCCAGAATGGCATCCAGGTTTTCCCGGCCACGGCCCTGAACGAAGACCCCCGGCAGGACCTTCCCCTCGCGGACATCAATCAATCGGACATCGACGCTGATCCGGTCCCCGAATTCGGAAACGCTTCCCGAAACGGCATAGGAGGCGCCGGCCTTTTCCCCCACCTCAATGGTTAGGGCATCGTTGAGGCTTTTTCCTTTCGTGGCGGCGGTGATCTGTTCCCGCTCGACCAGCCGGATGGTTTTCAATTTCAGAAGTTCCCTTACGACCCCCTGGTAGATGGCCTCCTGGAGATCGGCCGCTTTCTCCAGGGAGGTGCTGTGGACATCAAAGGGGAAGAGAGCGACTTTCTTGATGTTTTCTGCTGCTGTGCCCCGGGTCGATCCGAGGAGAATCATGACCAGAAACGTCGCGATGCATGCAAAAGACAGCTTTTTATTCACGGGTATAAATCCTTCCGTCGCGCAGACCGATGTGCTGGGACATCCGGTCGGCCAGTGAGGGGTTGTGCGTGACCACGATCAGCGTGATCCCCCGGGTCCGGTTCAACGCAAGCAGTGTATCTTCTATCTTCTTTCCGGTTTCCGTGTCAAGGTTTCCTGTAGGTTCATCCGCGAGGAGGATCTCCGGTTCGAGGATGAGCGCCCGGGCGAGGGCCACCCGCTGTTGTTCCCCGCCGGAGAGCTCCCCCGGTTTGTGGGTGATCCGGTCGCCCAGTCCCACCTCACCGAGGATCGCCGCCGCGCGCCTTTTCGCCTCCCCTTTCGGTATCCGCTGGATGAGGGCGGGCATCATGGCGTTTTCCAGGGCGGTGAATTCGGGAAGGAGGTTGTGAAACTGGAAGACGAAGCCGATCTTCCGGTTCCGGAAGGCGGCAAGCCTCTTCTCCGGCCAGGTGAAGACATCGACGCCGTCGAAGAGAACGTTGCCGGAGGTCGGATGATCGAGCGTGCCGATGATGTGGATCAGCGTGCTCTTGCCCGCGCCGGAAACCCCCGCGACGGCCAGGGATTGCCCTTCGACAATCTCGAAATCCAGCCCTTTGAGGACCTCGATCCGATGACCGTCCTTGAGGAAGGTTTTCTGGAGATTTTTAACCTGAATCATAGTTTCCTTGTAACTGCTCCGGTATTTAGGCTGAAGGCTGAAGTGCCCTAACCGTCTTCCACCTCCAGCCTATCCACTTTAGTGTTTTCCTTAACGCCCCGTCGGGATCGCCTCCCGCCCCCGGGTTCCGTTCTTCATGATCTCCTCATTCGTAGCGCAACGCCTCCGCCGGGTCGAGGCGCGAGGCCCGCCAAGAGGGGTAAATCGTTGAAAGAAAGCTGATCAAAAGCGTCCCCAGGATGATGATCCCCACATCGCTGTAGTTGACGTGGGAGGGGAGCTCGCTCAGATAATAGACGTCGCCCGGGAGGATCTTGAAGCCGAATAGGTTCTCCACAAAACGGGAGAGGGCCTCCAGATTAAAGGCGACGGCCAGTCCTGCGATGCAGCCGAGGAAGGTGCCGATTGCCCCCACGATGAGCCCCTGAAAGATGAAAATCTTCATAATCCCCGCCCGGGTGGCGCCCATCGTCTTCAGGATGGCGATGTCCTTGTTCTTTTCCATCACGATCATGATGAGCGCGCTGATGATGTTGAAGGCCGCGACCAGGACGATCAGGGAGAGGATGAGGAACATGACCCTTTTTTCCAGCTTCAGCGCCGAGAAGAGGTTCTTGTTCATCTCCATCCAGTTCCGGCCCCAGTAGGGGAAACCCAGTTTTTGCTCAATCTGCTTCGCGATCCGGTCGGCCTTATAGATATCATCGACCCGGATCTCAATCCCGGTCACCATCTCGCCCATGCCCAGAAACTCCTGGCAGTTCTTGAGGGAGATGTAGGCGAGCGTCGAGTCGTATTCGAAAAAACCGGACTCGAAGATGCCGACCACGAGGAAGGGCTTCATCCGCGGGACCATCCCCATCGGCGTGGCAACGCCGGAGGGAGAGACGACGTAAACCGTTTCGTGGAGAAAAACCCCGAGGTTCTTCGCGAGCTCGCGGCCGATGATGATCCCAGGGAGGCCGGCGAGTTCCGGCTTCAGACCGGGGATGTTTTTCCCCTGGTTGCCGAGATCGTCGAGCTTGCCCTCCCGGATCTTGCCCAAGTTGATGACCTTCAGGGCGTCCTCCGTCGAGAGACCGCGGAGAACGATGCCGGTAACGCTGCTCCCGTTTTTCAGCATCGCCTGGCTGTAGATGAAGGGGGTTGCGGCGACGACGCCGGGGACCTGGACGACCTCCCGCATCACACGCTGATAATCCCGCATCGCACCGCTGTATTGCATCAGGATGATGTGGGAATTGATCCCCAGGATCTTGTTGCGCAGATCGGTCTCGAAGCCGTTCATTACGGCCAGTACGATGATCAGGGCCGCGACGCCGAGAAAGATTCCGGCGATCGAGATGAAGGTGATGATGGAAACGAACACCTGTTTCCGTCTCGCCCGCAGGTAACGCAGGCTGATGAAAAATTCATAGGACGTCATCAATGGATGCTCTCGTAATGGTCGTTTTCCGAAGCCGTCATTCTTCCCGGGTTCCTTCCCGTGTCCGTAAAAGCGGAAAGAGGATCACGTCCCGGATGGATGCGGAGTCGGTCAAAAGCATGACGAGCCGGTCGATGCCGATCCCCTCGCCCGCCGTCGGCGGCATGCCGCATTCGAGGGCGCCGATGTAATCCTCATCCATCTCGTGGGCCGCCAGATCGCCGGCCTCCCTTTCCTTGATCTGCATCTCGAATCTCCCGCGCTGGTCGATGGGGTCGTTCAGCTCGGAAAAGGCGTTCGCGATCTCCTTGCCGCAGATGTAAAGCTCGAAGCGGTCGGTCAGCGAGGGGTCCTCGGCGTTCCGGCGGGAGAGGGGCGAGACGTCCACGGGGTAATGGGTGACAAAGGTCGGCTGAACGAGGTTCTTCTCCACCGTTTCATCGAAGATTGCCATCAGCACCTTGCCGGGCGGGTCGCTTTCCTTCACCTCGATCCCGAGTTTCTGCGCATGGCCGGCCATTCGGACGGCGTCGTCGAGGACGGCCGTTTCCACGCCGCCGATCTCCACGACGGCATCGCGGACGGTGAACCGCCGCCAGGGGGGGGTCAGGTCGATCTCTTTCCCCTGGTAGCTGAACTGGAGTGAATCGAAGAGGTTCCGGGCGACAAAGACGAAGAGTTCTTCCGTCATCGCCATCAGGTCCTCATAGGTGGCATAGGCCTGATAGAACTCCATCATCGTGAATTCGGGGTTGTGGAAGGTGGAGATCCCCTCGTTCCTAAAGTTCCGGTTGATCTCGAAGACCCGCTCCAGACCGCCGGTGATCAGCCGCTTCAGGTAGAGTTCGGGGGCGATCCGGAGAAAGAGGTTCATCCCGAGGGCGTTGTGGAAGGTCTTGAAGGGGCGGGCGACGGCGCCGCCGGCCTTGGACTGCATCATGGGGGTTTCCACCTCCAGGAAGTCCCTCTCCTCCATGAACCGGCGGATCAGGCTGATGATGCGGCTCCGCTGGTGAAACACCTTGCGGACTTCGGGATTGACGATCAGGTCGAGGTGGCGCCGGCGGTAGCGGATCTCGACATCCGTGAGGCCGTGCCACTTCTCCGGCAGGGGGCGGAGCGATTTGGAGAGCAGGCGGAGACCGTTCTCCTCCACGTCGATCGTGAGTTCCCCGGTCCGGGTCTTGAAGACCCGCCCTGCCAGCCAGACGATGTCGCCGATATCGAGCCTTTTAAACAACGCAAAGGCCTTCTCCCCCAACTGGTTTTTCCGGAGGAAGGCCTGGAGACGCCCCTTGCGGTCCTGGATGCTGATGAAGGCGCCCTTGCCGAAATCGCGGATGGCCATCAGGCGGCCCGCCAGGGTGAATCGTTCCGTAACCTTTTCCAGCTCTTCGGGGGTCATCTGCCCGAAGCGTTCGCTGACCGAGGCCGTGGTATCCCCGACCCGGGCGTCGTTGGGATAGAGGTCGATCCCGTCGGCCTGCAGGGAGTCGATCTTTTCTCTGCGTTTTCTCAGGAGTTCACTTTCTTCTTCCATAAATTCCCTGCTCGTCCGGTTTTGATATAAAGTGGATTTGACTATATTTTTTTTCTGTAATAGTCAAGTAAGAACTTTGAAAACGGGCATATCCCGTCGGTCCGCCAACTTTCGGGTATCGGCAACGTTGATGACCCCGTAAAAATTCTTAAAAGCCGTGAAAATGGGACGGCTTCGTAAAAAGGCCGCAGGCAAGGCGCGCGAATCATGAGGAATGCGGCGTACTTTTCCGTACGCCGCAATGACGAAGGATNNCAGCATCCGGACTTTTTACGAAGTCGGCAACTTTCGTGTTGCGGTCGGCGGGTGACTTGTGTATGATCAGCCAACCATTATTGTTTCAGAAAGGGGAACGGCATGATCAACAAGGCGATCCTGGTAGGCAGACTGGGGGCGGATCCGGAGGTGAGGTATACGCCGGATGGGGCGATGGTGACCAATTTCCGGATAGCGACGGACGAGCAGTGGAAGGATAAAAACGGCGAGAAGGTGCAGAAGACCGAGTGGCACAAGATCGTCGCCTTCGGGAAACTGGCCGAGATCTGCGGAAAGTACTTGGTCAAAGGAAAGCTGATTTACCTGGAGGGGCGCATCCAAACCAGGGCCTGGGACGACAAGGAGGGGGTCAAACGCTACACCACCGAGATTGTTGCGTCCAACATGCAGATGCTCGATTCGAAGGGTCAGCGAAGCGCCGATGCATCGCCGGGAGAACCGCCGCACGCCCAGTCCGGGGCGGACGCGCCTGTGTCCGAGGAGGACGTTCCCTTT
>PLLC01000010.1 GCA_003141195.1 Syntrophaceae bacterium | reverse complement strand
CACGCTCGCCAAGGAAAAGCTCGTGGCGCTTACCCATAGTATAAAAATTTCCAATACAGGGAACGTCGATTTTGGATTTAACGAATGGCTAAAAGCCCAAGACGGCATGCCCATGGGGCAGGACTGGCAAACCTGGAGCGCAGCGCTTTACCTGTATGCCGTAAAATGCGTCGAAGAAAAAAGAACACCCTTTTTTGATGAGATACGCAGTTGTCCAATTGAATCAAAAATAGAACAGTAGCCCAATACTTGTAACATTCCCTGCGACCTGTTAGAATGAATCGAGTTGAGTAGACCGGTTTCTTCCGATACGTCAGGTTGATGTTTGTTTTCTCCATTTGCCGCTTGGTTTCCCGTCGGTGCCAAAGTATTTCAAACATGCATCCGTTGGCCCCAGCCCCTCAAAAACCGTATCGTCCGTATCATAATTATTTTGGAAATAACATTATTATTGATAACGGATTGAAATCATGTATATTCATCAACATCGACGAGTTACTGACTTCAGGAAAAAGCATTTACCGGCGCGGACCCGCATGCAGGACAGTGTGGTGGCTGAGGGAGAAAACCCCCGGCTACCCGATTAGCCTTTCTCTTTGGTTGCGTTAGTCTTGATCAGAATATCCCGAATCTCGCCCGGCGATTTCGCCACCGCACAACGCCAGCGCCCGAAACCGCCCTTCGTATTGACGGCCTGCACCCATTCGTCGAGATATCGCCGCTTTACCCGGTCTTGCTCCGCATCCTGTCCTTTTGTTTCGAGGATCAAAGTGTCGCCCAACACCAGGCGAACCAGAAAGTCCGGCCGATATTTGCGCACCACGCCACGATATACATAAAGCACTTCAAACCCTAGATGGTCATTCTTCACCCATGCCTCTACTGCGTCGATTTCGTCCAACGCAAAGGCGTCGGAGGCTTCCCACGTGCTGTCAAAGACGCAGACATTGATGTGCGACTTTTTGGTGCGTTCGCACGGTTTGCCGGTGTACCAGGTGCGCATTTCTCCTGTGGCGCGAATGGGATGGTCTCTATCGAAAATCGGCTCCAGTCGTTCGGTGTTTTCATAGCGCACGGCTTCCCAGATGTGCTGCACGACGCGGGACATATTGAGCGTAATGATCAGGCGTCGGCGCAGTTCGTCCTGGTAGAACAAGGGCGGATCGATCTTAATCTTGTCGCTGCCGATGAACTCCCCCACCAACAGCACCAATTGAGCCAGCAGGAGTTCCTTGTTTCCCGGCCAGTCTCGCTTCATCTGGTCGAAAACGTCGCGCGCCGTCTCGAAGATGATCCGCTGCGTCCGAAACTCGCGAGCGAGCCGTTCCAGTTCAATGCGGTTGATATTGGTTACGTCCGGCTTGCCCTCCAGGATGGGCGCCAGTTCCGCCACCTGAGCGGTTTGAGCGGCATCCAGCGTCAAGGACTGTACCTTTGAAAAATCCAGCGAGAGCGTCGGATGGAAAACGTGATCAATGTGCACCACGTTCGGCCAGCGGATTTCATACTGCCTCTTGGCCGGGTCGGGTTCAACCGCCGTCTTCGGCGCGGGTGGCGGCGGCGGGCCATCCTGTCCGCCCTCGTGGGGCAGAAAGGTGAAAGGAACGCCGAAGATGTTGACATACTCAGGCTCGAATAGCTCTATTTCTTGACCTGTGTATGGATCGACGGTCTTTTTCACTTCATAGGAAGTGCGCCGCAGGCCCCGCCCGACCACCTGCTCACACAGCAACTGGCTGCTGAAGGCGCGCAGCCCCATGATGTGCGTCACGGTCTTGGCGTCCCAGCCCTCGCTCAGCATCCCCACCGAAATCACGCTCCGGATTTTCTCGCCCGGCTGCCCCACACGCCCCACCGTGTCCACTGTCCGTCGCAGAAGCTCCGCCTGCTCGGCCTTGGTCAGTTTACGCTCCAGGATATCCTCGTCTGCGGCGGCATCATCCGTTTCTGTTTCCGTCACCGTCTCGACGAGTTCTTCCTTTGCTTCCGCTTGTGCCAGCACCTTGGAATCAATATGCAGGATGCGCTCGGGATCGCACAGCTCGTCAATGTGAATTCGCCGGGAATCAAAGGCGTGCTTGACCCGCGCCGCCGTCTCGGTGCGGTTGCAGACCGTGATCATCACCGGCGGTGTCAGCAAACCTGCTGCCGCCCACGCCTTGTACGCTTCTCGCCAATCGTAGCCCAGTAGATAATATGCGTTCAGCACCAGGTCGGGCAGCGGTTCCTCCGGATTTGCCGGGCGATTCAGGTCGTCCTTTACGTCTTGGTCGTTGTAAATGTGATACAGGCGGGATTTGTAGGTTTTGGCGTCCGGTACGGCATCGTCGCGCACCACTACCCGCGGTGTTTTCACCAATCCGGATTAAATGGCGTCGTTCAGGCCAAAGTCGCTCACGACCCAACCGAACAGCGCTTCCTCGGAACTCTTCTTTCCCGATGGGGTAAGGGGGGTGGCGGAAAAGTCGTAGCACTGGAGGATTCCCCGCGTGCGATGAATGCGGTCCAGGCCGCCGATCCACACCGTCGCTTCCTGGGCGCTGTCCTTCAGGTCGCGGGCGCGCAGATACTTCCCTTCCGCATCCAGGTTCACGCGCCAGGCATGATGCGCTTCGTCGTTGATCACCAGCAGGTTGCGCGCGTTGGCCATTTCCTGCAAGACTTCACGGGTGTAGGCCTGGTCGCTCTTGACGCCGCGCTTGTCGACGCTACGGCGTTTCTTGAGCTGCACCTCGCTTTCCCAACTCAGGGCATGCCAGTTGCGGATCAATACCTTACCCTGGCGCAGCTTGTCCAGCATACCCGCCGGCACAATGCGGAACTCCTCATAATAGTTCCCCGCTGCCGCAGGCGCCAGCACCGCCAGACGGTTCTTTACCGTCAGCCCGGGAGCGATGACCAAAATGTTCCTGGAGAAGCGGGCATCCTGCGGATAGGCCACCTTGTTCAGAATATGCCAAGCAATCACCATCGCCATGACAATGGTCTTGCCTGATCCGGTGGCCATCTTGCAGCACTGGCGGACGAACGCGCCGCCATCGCCGGGGATCTCTATCCCCACCCGCTCGGCGGCCGGGGCCTCGGTCAGCCAGATGAGGGCTTCCACCGCTTCCAATTGGCAGAAGAAGAATCGTCGCGACTCGAATTCCTCGGGGTCGCACCAGTGTTCCAACAGGCGCTTGGTGATGCTGGAAACGCCCGGCCAGCCCGCCTCGCGCCACGCCTTGACGCGGGGGCGAATCTGGTTGACCAGCGGAATTTCAACGAAAATACCCGGATCGTCAAAGGCCTTGGAGCTCTCGGAGGCCACCACATACCCGGCCGGCCGACGGCCATCCGCAAGCGAGAAGAGCCGCGTCTCGCGCTCGTAGCGCCAGTGGCGCGCCGGCTCCTCATAGGGCGAGTTGATGATCAGGCGGTCGATGGTGCTCTGGGCCATCACGCCACCTCCATCA
Organism: Syntrophaceae bacterium; assembly: GCA_003141195.1. Lineage (GTDB taxonomy): Bacteria > Desulfobacterota > Syntrophia > Syntrophales > UBA5619 > UBA5619. Next base: position 13,735 of record PLLC01000010.1, on the reverse strand, counting down.
CTTTCAGGCTCTCGATCCCCCGGTCGTCCACGATCTTGACGGCGATACGCTGATGCTTACCTGGTGCAAAGGGCAGCGACACCGTGCCGCGATAGACTTCGATCAGTTCTTCGTCAATCTCGGCTTTCAGGTTGCGGGCCAGTTTCGCCCAGCCCGCGCTTTCTCCCGCCATCGGGAAAAAGACCTGGCACGGGTACAGGCTGCGTCCATCGTAGTCGGTGTCCAGCAGCCAGACGGCGATACGGTCGCTGCCGCCGGACTCGATGCCGCCGGTCTTGGTGTTGTAATAGTCGAACCCCTGGACGTTGACGCGCCATTTTCCCTTGTCTTCGCCTGCGGTTACCTGCTCCAGCCGCACATCGGGCTGACCGATGAGCCAGAAGGATTCATTGCTGGCACGCTTCTTCTTGAGGTCGTCGGTCAGGAGGTCGGCGTTCATCTGGACCTTGAGGAACTGCATCCCGGCGAGTTCCGGTTTCATCTCATCAATATCCTTGGCCGCTTCCGGATCGAACTGGAACGCGGCAAAGACCAGCAGTTTGGGCCGCGGCACCAGGGTGCGGGCTTCTTCCCAGGCGTGTTCCACTTGCCGTTGTTCCAGCGGCGCATGCTCCGGGCCGAAAGAGACAACAAGGCGCTGGGGGCTGTAAGCAGTGCCATCTTCGCGCACGCGTTCGGCCCCCTCGGCGCTGGGTCGGGTCTCGCCGTCGGCGTGCAGCCAGCGGCAGCCGGGCAGCGGCTCGATACGGGCGAAGCGGATGTGCTGACCGGCCTTGCCCCGGATGCCGGCGCGTAAGAGTTCATCCCGCCATTCGCTCTGGCGCAGGGTTTCGCCGGAGCGGGCGATGGAGACGTCCGCTGACGGCGGGGCATCGTCTGTAATCTCCTCCACCGACTTGACTGTGGGGGCGGGCACCGCCTCGACGGTGAAGGGGCCGCTGACGCGGTTGCGTTTGCGGTCCACCAGCGGCTGATCGTAGAGCGTTTCGGTGGCGGGCGGTTCTTTGTTGGCGATGCTCTTGAGGGTGGTGTGAGGCACGGTCTTGTAGACAAAGCCGCTACCCACACCTTCCTCCGGGTGGGCCAGCTCGTAATAATCAAAGACGGCGGTCATCAACCGCTGTTTGGCCAGGGTGAGCGCCACGCGTGAGGTATCGCAGGTAATCCATCTACGTCCCCACTGCTCGGAAACAAAGGACGTGGTGCCCGAGCCGCAAGTGATGTCCATCACCAGGTCGCCCGGGTCGGTCGTCATCAGGATGCAGCGTTGGATAACTTTTGTCGTCGTTTGAACAACATAAACTTTGTTCTGTTCTGCTGTGCCCATCGTGTCATCCCACAAATTTGAGACTGCGAGGGCAGGGAAATCATCGAAATACAACTTGTAGTTCACGAAACCCTTGGTGTTAAAAAGACGTTTTGCCGAGATTAGGTTCTGCATTCCTTCGCGGTTAGTCTTCCAACCTCCTTTAGACGGATAATGCTTTCTGCCATCAAGCTCGAACTCAAAGACGGTAGAAGCGCTTGGCGTTTCGGATATCAAAGGGTCACCCAAGAAGACACGGGCCTTCTTCGGCAGCAAATGTGGTTTCAGTGATTCCTCTTCGGTGATTGGACGGGTCGTTCCATCTTCCAACTCAACTTGGTTGTAGCGAGCCCCCGCACCCTTTGACAGAACTTTGTCGGTGTATAGTTGACGATATTTCGCTTGGGATTTGTCTTTCGCATACCAAACAAGAAAGTCGGAAACATTGTCAATAAAGTGCTGCCCCATACCTCCACTTTTCTTGGTTGTGATTACACTGATGAAATTCTTGGCCCCAAACACCTCATCCATCAATTCCCGGACGTGGTGGACGTTCTCATCGCTGATCTGCACAAAGACGCTGCCGGATTGGGTGAGGAGTTCGCGGTCCAGCAGCAGGCGGTCGCGCAGGTAGGTGAGGTAGGAGTGGATGTCCAGCTCCCAGGTGTCGCGGAAGGCGCGGATCTGCTCCGGCTCGGCAGTCAGGTCATCGTCCTTGCCGTCCGTGACGTCGCGCTTGTTGACGAAAGGCTGAAAGTTGGAGCCGTATTTGATGCCGTAGGGCGGGTCGATGAAGCTCATCTGTACCGTGCCGGCCATGCCTTCCTTTTCCAGCAAGGAGTTCATCACCAGCAGGCTGTCGCCGGCGATGAAACGGTTGCTCCAACCGTGGGCGTGCCGGTAGAACTCGATGGCCTGGCGCAGAGGCGGGTTTTCTGCAAATGTCTGGAAGAGGGAAAGTTGTGTGATCGCGGCGGGGTCAGGGGCGCGGCGCACAGTCTCGATGATGGTGCGCGGGTCAATCCGCTCATGGACGTGCAACGAGACCGTGGGCACTTCAAATGAGGTATGCTCAGCCTTCCCCGCCCACTGCAACTCCGGGTCCAGGTGCGGGTCGTAGGCGTAGGACTTTTTCTTCTCACCCGATTCCGGGTCGGTCTCAGGCGTCACCAGCCCCACGGGCGGATTGTTGACTCGCTGCTTATCCTTGTGCTCGTAAGTTTCGATTGGGCGTTTCCTGTCGTCTGCCTGCGTGCTTGCCGTCTTCTTACGTGCCATGAATACTCCTATTTCCGTCGTGCTGATGGGGTCAGGTGCGGAATGTGGGCGTCAACGATAGAGGTGTCCGATCTTTGTAAACGGTGGGAAAAGGCACTCTCAACTCGGTCATTCTTGTGCGCCCTCAAATCGTTGTGAAGGTTGGAAACTGAAGCTGGGAACTTTTATATCAGCCGAAAAGCAAAGTAAATAAACTACAGTAGACTTCATTTGTCAAAGGTTTTGTCACTTTTAGGGATAAGAGGTAACAGACGGATGATTCCCACATGACAGCAGCGCTACTTTTGTTTTTTACCGATTGCTGCTTACAGAAAACATTTTAGACACGTACGCTTAAACCGGATGAACGCCATTTTCTTCAACCTACCACACATCCCCTCCACAAAGAACCGCTGGATCCGACAGTCAAAGGCAGTGTAGCGGTCCTGGTGGGGGCACCAGAGAATGTCGAAGGCGCAGCGGTTCTCGCTTCTTAAGGGCGCCATTGGATTGAACCTCATGTTGAACGACTCGGATCTGCGATCAGAAGCGGCATTCCGAAATTACTCAACAGACTTCAAGACATTGTTCAGGACAGATTCCATCTCTCTATGGATGGTCTCCAATCGTTCCTGTGTCGCCGCCTCGAAGCGCAAGACGAGGACGGGCTGTGTGTTGGACGCCCGAATCAGACCCCAGCCATCTGCAAAAGGGACCCGAACGCCGTCGATATCGATGATCTCATGGGTTTTCCGGTAGTGTTCCCGGACGGCCTCCACCACGCCAAATTTGATCCGGTCGGGGCAATCGACGCGGATCTCCGGGGTTGCAAAGGTCCGGGGAACATCGGCGAGAAGATCGCTCAAGGGCTTGCCGGAGTCCGAGAGGATCTCCAGAAGGCGGACCGAGGCGTAAATCGCGTCGTCAAAGCCGAAATAGCGGTCCGCGAAGAAGATGTGACCGCTCATCTCTCCGGCCAGGAGGGCATTCTCTTCTTTCATCTTTCCCTTGATCAGGGAATGCCCGGCCTTCCACATGATGGCCCGTCCGCCGTTCTTGGTGATATCGTCGAAGAGTTTCTGCGAACATTTTACCTCCCCGATGATGGCCGCGCCGGGATTTGCCTTCAGGATGAAGCGGGAGAAGAGCAGCAGCAGCTCATCGCCCCAGAGGACGTCACCGCGATCGGTGATCACGCCGATCCGGTCGGCGTCCCCGTCGTAGGCGATACCGGCTTCAGCCTTTTCTTCCAGGACCAGGCGGGTCAATTCCCGCAGGTTTTCAGGGAGGGTGGGATCGGGAAAGTGGTTGGGGAAACGGCCGTCCGGATCGCAGTAGATGTCGGTGACGCGGCAGCCGTACCGCTTCAGCAGGGGGAGGGCGAAGAATCCGCCTACGCCGTTGCCGCCGTCAATAACGATTCGGTGACCCGGCATCACCTTCACATTCGCAAAGAGATGGTCCCGATAGATTTCCGCGATTTCCTGGCGGGAGGATCTCCCCGTGCCGTCGATATAGGCCCCGCATTCAATGATCTTCCGGAGCTCTTGAATCTGCTCTCCGTAGATCGTGTCCGGGCCGATGCAGACCTTGAATCCGTTGAAATCCGGCGGGTTGTGGCTCCCCGTGACCATCACGCCGCCATCCGACCGGAAATGGCGGATCGCGAAGTAGAGCATGGGGGTGGCGCAGAGGCCGATATCGGTCACATCGATGCCCGCGGACCGGATTCCCCGGCCGACGGCATCCTGGTAGTTCTCCGAACTGAGGCGGCAATCCCGGCCCAGGATCATTGTCCTTACGCCATGACGGATCGCATAGGCGCCGATTGCCCGGCCCAGCAGATAGACAAAATCCGGGGTCAGATCCCTGTCCACAACCCCCCTGACGTCATACTCGCGAAACACATCCGGATTCATGTTTACCTCACGGTTGCATCAGGGCCTGAAGATTGACATGGGTGCGGACCATCTGTTCGATCAGGGCGATCTTTCCCAGGTCATCCTTTGTCGGAAGGGATTCCATCCCTTCGATCTGTTTTGCAATCTCATAGGTATCCGCCGATACGAGCAGGAGCGGGATCTCCCACTTGGCGGCCTTCGAGATGAGATTGGACGGGGGGAGGATATTGTTGGTCAGGATGATCGCGGCGGCGTTGTTTCCCAGGGCGGCGACGATCATATCGCTCCGGTCGCCGCTCGTGATGACCACATTGCTTTCCTCCTGAAAGAGGGGGTTTTTCAGCGCCGCACCGGCGGACATCGAACCGATGAAGATGTTTTTGACGGTCCGGTTCAGGTTTTCTTCCCCGGTGATGATTTTCGCGAACAGGCGATCCGCCAGATAACTGACGGAGAAGTAGGGAAGTTCTTTGTAATAGGGGATCACGCCCAGAACTTCGACGCCGTGCTGTTGGATCTTCGACAGGCGTGTATCACAGAAATCGGCGACGTTGGCCACCTTGTTGATGATGATTCCCTTGCAGCGAACATCTCCCATCTGAACGTATTTTTTAAGAAAGATCACGTCATCGAGGATGGTATCCTCGTCGCCGCTCGCGACCACGATCAATTGGGCGTTGAGATCTCGGGCGATTGACAGGGCGTCCAGGTGGACCGAGACGCCGTAGGTGATGTCCTTTCCGCACTCCGCGAAGAAGATCTCTTTGCCTTCTCCGACGCTGACCAGGAGTTCGCGAAGCTTTTCGCGCGTGGTGTCTTCATCCAGCATGTAGAGGAGCTTGGAGTGGTGAAAACCGATGCTCATGTTTTCCGGGTTTTCCTCCAGGCCGAAGATGTTCGTGATCAGGGCGGCGTCGTAGTCCCAGAGTCTCTTCTTGCGATATAGGAATCGTTCTCCGAAAGGTTTGATATAGCCGATCTTCCGGTTCAAGACCTTCGTGATGCCGATGATGACGCTCGTTTTGCCCGCACCCTGACGCAGGGATGTAACCACAAATTTATCCATCGATCTCACCTTTCTTATGTCTTTTTCAGAAAATTCCGCAGAACGGCGGAACCGATTTTACCCCGATCCCTGGAAGCACTGATGACGGCTATCGAACGGGGTTCAAAGAAAAAACGCATGGAATCATGCCCTATAGACATGTGTGTTTATCCCCGGAAGGCCATTTTCAAATCGTAAACACCGGCGTCGTTTTTTTTCTTTATGTCAAAGCCGCCTTTTTCGAATACGTGGAGCATGGGTTTGTTGTCGATCATGACCTCAGCCGTAAAGCCCAGAAGGCCCTCCTTTTTGGCAAGATAGGTCAGGTAAGAGAGCATTTCCTGTCCGATGCCTCGGTTTTGGTGATCATCGCGAACGGCGAAGGCGACCTCCGCCGTATGGGATTTCTCGTCAATGCCGTACTGTCCCACACCGACGATAAGCTCATTTTCCGCCGAGCCGATAACCCCCAGGATGACCACTTCGTGGCTGTAGTCTATGATTACAAAGTCCTGGAGACGCTCGTGCGGCATGTCCTTTCGTATGGAAAGAAAACGGCGATTCAGGCTTCGGTCCGACAGCGAATAGAAGAAATCCTTCAGAAGCGGCTCATCGCTGATCTTAACGGGACGCAGGAAGAGATGGAGGCCGGTTTTGGTGGTCCGGTGAGTCTCGAGGTTCTCCGGGTACTCCCCCCGCTTCCCGGGGATGAAGGCCTGATCCCGGTAAATGATTCCCCGTTTCTTCGCCTCTTCAATGAGCCAGGGCCTGAATTTCGGATGGGCAATGGAGATGAGCGACATTGCCCTCTCCCGGACGTTTTTCCCATGGAGATAGGCGATACCGTACTCGGTGACCACATAACGGACATCCCCCCGGTTCAGCGTAATGCCGGCAGATTCACGCAGAGAGGGAACTATCCGGGAGATGGTATCGTTCACGGCCGTGGATTTCATCGCGAGGATGGTCCTGCCGCCTTCGGCCAGGAGGGCGCCCCGCATGAAATCCTGGTGACCTCCCACNNGCGCTGTTGATGGCGACCATGTTTCTCTGACGGGCGATGTTGAGGGGGTTGTTCGTATAATCGATGGTCCGGAAGAGGATGGATGGGTTGTCATTGAGAAATTCGTATGTTGACTTCTTCCCCATCGAGAAGGCGGCGACAGACATCCCCGGATTGAGGCTTTTCTGGGAATTGTCGATGACCCCGGCTTTGATCAGATCCACCAGACCATCGCTGAAGAGCTCGGTATGCACCCCGAGATGTTTCTTGTTGAAGAGGTTGGCGAGAACCGCGTTCGGAAGCCCTCCATAACCCACCTGGATTGTGTCGCCGTCCTGAACAAGCCTGGCCACATGGTTGCCGATGCGCTGCGTCGTCTCATTGAGTTCGATTCCCGGGAGTTCCAGGAGGGGCTCGTCGTGACGGATGATGAACTCAACATCCTTGATGTGGATAAAGCCGTCGCCGTGAACGCGGGGCATTTCGGCGTTGACCTGAGCGATGATCATGGGCGCCTTGTCCGTGGCGGCCTTAACCATGTCCACGCTGACTCCGAGGCTCAGATAACCGTGCTGGTCGGGGAGACAGGTCTGCACCAGCGCAACATCGATCCCGACGGAGCCGCTCCTGATCAGGGCGGGCACGTCGGAAAGGGAAACGGGCGTATAGTCGGCAAGCCCCTGATTGACGGGGCCGCGGGTGTTGTTCCCGACAAAAAAGGAGTTGTGGCGGAAATTGCGTTTGAATTTCGGGTCGGTATAGGGGGCGATGCCGAAAGAATAGACATGGATGATTTCCGTGTCGAAGAAGGCCTTGGGATTGGATTCCACATAATTCACCATGGCCCAGACGAGGTACTGAGGCTCGCCGCAGCCTGAGGCGACAAAGATGTGATCCCCCCGGCGGATGTGGCTGAAAATAGCCTCCTCCTCGGCGAATTTTTCGGGGTAAAGTTTTTTCCAGTCATCCATGGAGTGCATATTGTTTTCAAAACTCATCAGGAGTACCCCCGTCGAGAGATTCGGAGAAACGTGAAAATCCTTGCTTAAAGGTCGACCATACTAAACATTATGACCGTTTTCTGTCAAGAAAAGAAAAAATGCGCGGCGATAAAATCTCCTTGACAAACCGGGCCCGCCTTCGTATCCTCCCCCGCAAAGAAGTAAGTTCTGAGTGCGCCAGGTAAAGCTTGGAAGTCCAGTTGGTTGAGAGGCCAGCCCGATAAAGTTAGCCGACCGTCAAAACCGAGTTTTGCATTCATTCTGGGTACTGCGTGAATGAGGCGTAAACGGGATAATGGCGGATACTCCACGGGATCATCGTCCACGGCTGAATCCGGGTAATGCCGGTGGAGGGAAGGGGTTGACAGACCGTGTATCAAGAAGGGGAGACCCTGCTGGACACAGAACCTGGGGAAACATTATCAACGGAACAGAATCAATTATCAGAGATTGCAGCAAGACTTGGATTTACACCGCAGGCCTGTGAACCTGCCTGAAGGGCCGGATGCGGAAAATCCGCAAGTCCGGTTCAGCAAACCCACAAAGGAGGCATTGATCATGTACCAGAAAGTTCTTGTTCCTCTTGATGGTTCACCGTTGGCGGAATGCGTGTTGGATCATGTCAAGTCCCTTGCTAAAGCAGGCAATATCGGTGAATGGCTCCTTCTCGGCATCGTCGAAATCCCTCCGGGCTGGGCAAAGGAAGGGATTGACTTTTATGCCGTTCGGGATACCAACATCGTGAATACCGAGTCCTATCTTGCCAAGATTAAAGACGATCTTGCCAAGGAGGGCTTTCAGAAAGTATCTATCGAGGTATTGGTCGGAAAACCGGCCGACCTGATCATCGCGAATGCACAAAAGCATGGTGCGGATCTCATTGCCCTTGCCACCCACGGCCACACGGGCATCAGTAAATGGGCGTTCGGCAGTGTGTCCGATAAGGTCGTACATTATTCCCGCGTACCCGTCCTGCTTATCAGGCCGGAAGGGTGCTGTCTGTAGTCACCGATCGTGAGGTATGACAGGGTGTGTGGATGCCGGATGACCTTGATTGACTCCGTACCGTAGAGACAGGGCTCTTTCCTGCGACAACATCCGGAGCGAGCTCCCTGCTGTGGAACGCCGACACTGCCTGATGAGCGTCTGACGGCCCGTGACAGGGATTGAGAGCCGGAGAGAGAGCAGCATTCTTTGTGTTCCGGGTACACGGGCGAGGACTGGATACTTTCATCGCCGGATATCCGTAAGCATGGGGGGCCTCCTTGTGCGGTACGTTATTTTTTGGAAGGTTCAGACGGTTTGAGGATGATTCGGCAGTCCGCAACGGTCGCCCCCTTCCCATCCTCATGGACCAGAAGGGGATTGATATCCAGCTCGATGATCTCCGGGTGGTTGATGACCATGTCGGAGAGTCGCACCATGTTCTTTTCGAGGATCTCGACATCCCCTTTCGGGCGCCCCCGGAATCCGGTGAAGAGCTTGTAGCCCTTGATCTCGCGGACCATCCGGTGCGCCTCGTCCCGGTCGATGGGGGCAAGACGGAAGACGACGTCCTTGAAGATCTCCACGAAGATGCCACCCATACCGAACATGATCAAGGGTCCCACCGCATAGCGGTTCATCCCGAGGATAACCTCGTCCCCCGGCGCCGCCATTTTCTGCACGAGAACCCCCTCCAGGACGGCCTCGGGGTCGTAGCCCTTCGCGTTCGCGATGATCCGGGAAAAGGCCTTCTTCGCCTCCTCCATCGTCTTGATCCCCACGACGACGCCGCCCGCATCCGATTTGTGGAGGATCTGCGGGGAGACGATCTTCATGACGACCGGAAGCCCGATCTCTTCGGCGATCTTCGCCGCCTCCGCCTCGTCCTTCGCGAGTTTCGTCGGCAGCGTGCTGAAGCCGTAGCACTTAAGAAGCTCCAGGCCATCCAGCTCGCCCAGCCGCGTCCTCCCGGCAGCGAGACAACGCCGGATCATCCCCTCCGCTTCGGTCTTTTCATGCTTAAGCGTGAACGGCGGGAGGTGCTCGCGGTTCAGCCAGTGCGAATATTTGTAGAGCGCCCCCAGGGCCTTGGCCGCGTCTTCGGGAAATTTGTAGACCGGATAGCCGTGTTCCTGGAGGTATTTCACCCCGGCGGAGACGTCGACCACCCCCATGAAGCAGCAGAGAATCGGCTTGGGAGAGCGGCGGGCGACACGGACGATCGCCTCGGCCGTCCCCAGGGCGTTCGTCATGGACTGCGGGGTGAGGATGACCAAGGCGCCGTCCACCCCTTCATCCTTGATCACGGCGGAGAGGGCGTTTTCATAGCGGTCGGAAGGGGCATCGCCGATGATGTCCACCGGGTTGTGGATGTTGGCCGTGGTCGGGAGATGGCTGGCCAGTTCGTCGATCGTCGCCTGCGTGAACCTCGCCAGTTCGAGATCGGAGGATATGGTCATATCGGTCGCCAGGATCCCCGGCCCGCCGGCGTTGGTTACGATGGCCACCCTTTTGCCGCTGGGGATCTTCCGCTTTGCCTTGCCGAGGGCGCTTTCATGCTTGTAGGCAAAGGCATTGGCAAAATCGAAGAGTTCGGCGATGGAATCGGCCCGGATGATCCCCGCCTGCTTGAAAATGGCGTCGTAAACGGCCTCCGTCCCGGCCAGGGCGCCGGTATGGGAGGCGGCCGCCTGGGCGCCGGCGCTGGTCCGGCCCGATTTGATGATCAGCACCGGGGTGGGCCGGTGGCCGGAGGTGATCTCCTTGACCGCCTCGATGAACTCCTGTCCCTTGCGGAGCTCCTCGAGGTAGAGGATGATCACCGCCGTGTTGAGGTCGTCGTGGAGGTAGAGGAGCAAATCCAGCTCGTCGACGTCCGCCTTGTTGCCGATGGAGATGAACTTCGAGAAACCGAAATCCCGGTCCGCGGCGAAATCGAGAACAGCGGTGCAGAGCGCCCCGCTCTGGGAGATGAACGATATATTCCCAGAGGCGGGCATCCGCTTGGAGAAACTCGCATTCAGGCTGACGCCGGGAACGGGATTGATGACGCCAAGACAGTTGGGGCCGACGAGGCGAACCCCGGCCTCTTTGCAGAGCGAAACGATCCGGTTTTCGATCTCCAGCCCCTCGCCGCCGACCTCGCGGAAACCGGCGGAGACGATCACGATCCCCTTGACCCCCTTTTCTATGGACTCCTCTACCGCCGCGAGGCAGGCCCGCGGCGGCAGGATGATGATGGAGAGATCGACATTGTCGGAGATGGCATTGATCGTGGGAAACGTTTTCACGCTCAGAATAGACCTGGCCTTGGGATTGACCGGATAAAGGGTCCCCTGGAAACCGCCCTGGAGGATGTTGGCAAAGATGTCATGCCCCACCTTGCCGGGGCTATTGGAGGCGCCGATGATGGCAACGGCTTCCGGGGAAAAAATTGCATCAAGACCTTTCATGGTTTTCCTTTCTTCTCTGTGTTACAGGCGCAGTGCGTTGATCTCAGAAAAAATGCGCCCCTGCCGGACAGGGGCGGCGGTCGTTCCTCTGGAACCACTATTCTTGAAGGGTCCGCCCTAACGGATCCTTATGCGTCCGGCATCGCCCGCCTTTTATGGTAAACACCCTTCTTCAACCTTCTTATGAGGACGCATTATGTTGCGGACGCGTGCGGATTATCGGCCAGTGTTTCCCGGGTGTCAAGAAGAAGATGCCCATGCCCAGTTCCCGCAGACTTGGAAGGGGGGTCGCTCAGGACGGGGGGTGCCCGGTCAGGTAATCGAGACGCAGTTTTCTGAAGATGACGGGGCCTTTCCTCCACTCGGGAAGGCGGTAATCTGTGACGATCCCGAGAAACCCGACGATGATGTGGAAAGTTGCCCCCCAGAGGACCTCTTCCCCGCCGTCGGAATTCCGATGAATCAGGCAGGGGTATTGAAGCGATCTGCGCCCTGCCGGACCGGGTGCATCGATCTGATAGCACCCGAAAATATCCTCCCGGTAGAAAGACAAAAGGGGGATTTCCACGATCTTTTCCACCTCACGGTTCGGACGCAGCGTGCCGGGATTTTCCACGAAGCCAGCCAGCGGAAAAATCGTCCGCCGGAAGAGGGTCAGGCTGTAGGTGGGCAAAGGGCCGAGGAAGCGGACGCGGGCAGGGGAAAGCCGGATCTCCTCCCAGGCTTCGCGAAGGGCGTTAGTCAGGAAAAGGGCGATGAACCGGAAGGAGGGTGCTTGTTGCTGAAGCGCATAGGCGCGCGCCTTTCCGCTGAGAATGGGGAAAGGTCCGTAGATCAGCAGTGGTCTCAGAAGTCGGTCCAGAACCGGGTGAAGCATGCCCCCCGGAAGGCTCAGGTCACCGGGCTGAGGGACGAGGGAGGAGCGCTTGATCAACTGAAACACGAATTGCCCCTTCCCTCCGGGAGTGGATTCTCGAAAGAGAAGGGGAAGGAGTACCCCGGCCGCACGACGATGATGATCCGTCTTCCCGGAAGGGGTGAGCTTCCGGAAGGTTTCTTGAAAATCGCAGGTAGGCGTTCCGAGTTTTTCGATAACCCGGGCAAGAAATGCCTTGCGGTCCGTGAAAAGTCCGGGATCTGGGGCAGGTTCATTCATACTTCCTCTTCCTGTTCGAGGATCTCACCGATTCGCCTCTCATACCAGCAGCCAATGGGAAAAGGATCCAGGAATCCGCAATGCCCGCCGTATCGCTGAATGTAAACATCGAGATATCGGTTCTGCGGCAGATGACGGAAATCCTCCACGGGAACGACGGGATCATCTGCGGAGGTGATGATCGTGACCGGCATGGCGAGAGAGGCAAGGGCGTTTCCCGTAAGCGTATAACGACTAAAATATTCAAGATAATTTCCGAATTCCGTATACCAGGGCATGATGGCCTCGGTCAGCGCCATGCAGGTTTTGTGATGGAGGATCTCTTCAAAGCGGTAGAGCTCCGGGAAACAGCGTTGTTTTCGCCGGAGAGACTTCTTCCACTTGGCCATAAAATAGATGCGGTAAATGGGGAGCCCTTTGTCGATGGCCAGCGTGGATTGATAGGGATCGAGAGGGGGGCTGATGGAGAAGGCCCTTCTGAGGTTTGGTATCGGAGAGTCGGATTGGCGAAGCGCAATCCGGAGTACAAAATTTCCTCCCAGTGAAAAACCGATGACATAACAGGGGCGATCCGGCAGAAGCCGGGCGATGTTGCCGACCGCCTGCGCCGTCTCATCCGTCAAAGCGCCGTGAAAGAGTTCCCGGTTCAGGTGATGGCTTCTTCCGTGGTCCCTCAGATTGAGGCGGAAGATGTCGTATCCCCGCCGGAAAAAATAACGTCCCGTGGAGAGGACATAGGTGGAATCGGAGCTTCCTTCCCATCCGTGAATCAGGATGATCAGACCCCGCGGCGACCGTACCTGTTGCCGGGAGTGATAGCCCAAAAGACGTCCGCCGTTGCCGGCGTCCGTGATGACCTCCCGCGCGACATCGGCCATCTCGCTTTTCCCCGCCGCCCGGAGTCCCAGACTCCCGAAGATCGTCTGTATATGGGGGCTTCTGGCCCAAACGGCGGGATGAAAAGGTTTAACAACCATGTTCGCTCCCAGGTCGGATGCACAAAAGCCCGGTCTTTAGACCGGGCTTTTGCATTCATTGGTGGCGGTGCAGGCTACCACATACTCGATCTATCATATTGAATATATGCTTTTTATTGTTTTTCATTTTTAATGGATATCCCCATAAATACACCTATAAATTGATCTGTACCTGGTTTGACGTTAAAGTATTTTTTAACAAAAATCAAGCCCGCCCCACAAGAAAAGATGGGCAGCCTATATGCCTACCTCGTAGAACGTACCGATGTTCTCCTGGATGACACCTTCCAGCCGTTCCAGATCCGCCATGTTCTTGGTGATAGCATTTGAATGGAAATTTGAATGAACTGATCCCTTCGAAGATAAAATCTTGATTTATATGGATGATTATTTAACACCGGTGGAAACGCAGGAAGGCTTAACAGCCAATTTTGCGGCCCCGTAAAATGTGGGCTCCTTCCTGTGCTACACAACCAGGCAGAGTCAGGAAAAATTGCTGATATCAAGCGGCAAGTGCATTTGACTGTATCCACAATAATCCATAATAATATTGACTTTATGACATTTGAGAGTAATGTATTGATGAACTCGCAAACGAACCGACCTGATTATCATAAATTTTCATAGACTTTCAGTGATGTCCGGTTAAGGA
>PLLC01000073.1 GCA_003141195.1 Syntrophaceae bacterium | reverse complement strand
CTGTCAGCCATCATGTCTAGAAGGTCTTGAAAGGACTGGATTCCTACTTTCGCAGGAATGACGATTTGCCAAATTTCGGGAGAAATTCAAGGGTCTCACAACTTGAACAGCCTCTGGACGGCCGCCACGTAGGGCAGTTCGTCCTTCTCCCGACTCTCCTCCTTGAGACCGGTGATCGGATCGTGGAGGATCTTATTGACAACGGAGGCGGCCAGTCCCTCGATCCGTAACCGATCCTCCTCGGGGAGCACCCCCAGCCAGTGGGCGGACTTTTCCAACTCCCCCCGGACAATTCCCTCCATTTTTCCGCGCATCGCGATGATCGTGGGCACGACGGCGAGGGCGTTGAACCACGCCTCGAAGACCGCGACCTCCTCCGCAACGATCCCCTCCGCCTTCGCCGCCTCCGCACGCCGGGTCTCCCGATTCGCGTCGACCACATCCTGCAGGTGATCGATGTTGTAGAGGTATACGTTGTCGATTTCCCCCGCCGCGGGATCGATGTCCCGGGGAACGGCAATGTCGATCAGAAACAGCAGGCGGTTCCGCCGCCGCCGGAGGGCCGCGGCGACCATCTCCACCGTGACCACATACCCCGGGGCGCCGGTCGAGGCGATCACGATATCGACTTCCGGCAGGACCTCGGACAAACGGTCGAACGCCACGGGCGTCCCCTGGAACGCCGTCGCCATCTCCTCGGCCCTGGCGTAGGTCCGGTTGGCGATCAGGATGCGCTCCACCCCCTGGCGCAGCAGGTGGCGTGCGGCCAGTTCCGACATCTCGCCGGCCCCGATCAGGAGGATCGTCTTCCCATGGAGGCCGCCGAAGATCTTCTTTGCCAGTTCCACGGCCGCGTAACTGACGGACACGGCGTTGCCGGCGATCCCCGTCTCCGTTCGGACCCGCTTCGCCGTCCGGAGGGCGTGGTGGACGAGACGGTTCAGAAGAACGCCTGTGGCGCGGTGATCGACCGCCCAGCGATAGGCCTCTTTCACCTGTCCCAAGATCTGCGGCTCCCCCATGATCAGGGAATCGAGGCTCGCCGCCACCCGGAAGAGGTGGCGGACCGCCTCCCGGTCCCAGTGGACGTAGAGGCAGCGTTTCAGCTCTGCGGCCTCAAGGTTTCCCTGCCGGTAGATGAATTCCTTCAGCCGCTCCACCACCGCCTCGCCATCCGCGACGCGGGCGAGAACCTCCACCCGGTTGCAGGTGGAAAGAACGAGAACCTCCCGGACCTCGGGGATGCCGAGGAGTTCCGCAAGCGCGGGGCCGTCGTTCCCGCAGGCGAGCTGGAGCCGCTCCCGGATCTCGACCGGGGTCGTCTTATGGTTCATGCCGATGAGGATGATACGCATGGGTTCACACAAAGCGGTGGAGCGTTCCGAAGAACGGCAGCCCGGCCATCAGCAGGACGAGGAGGAGGACGAATACGGTTAGGGACCAGCGCGCCGCCGTGCGCCCCCGCCACCCGATGGCCAGCCGCTGGTGGAGGAGGAAGGCGTAGCATCCCCAGGCCAGAAGCGTCCAAACCTGTTTGGGATCCCACTGCCAGTGGCTCCCCCAGACGATCCGCGCCCAGAGCGAACCAGCGAGGCCCCCCAGGGTGAGGAGCGGAACTCCCCAGAGAAGGCAGAGGTGGTTGATCCGGTCCAGATCGCCGAGCGGGGGAAGGAGACGGCTCATGCCCCCCGCCTTCTTCCGCCGGATGAGGCCGTCCTGGATCAGGTACATGAGGCCGGCGCAGGAGGCGACGGCGAAGAGGGCCTCGCCCGCCACGGAGAGGATCACGTGGGCTGTGACCAGCGACCCGCGCAACATCGGGGGCGCATTCACCGCCCCCCCCAGACCGACGGAGGCGACCACCATGAACAGGCAGATCACGGGGGAGACGAACGCCCCGAGAACCCGCGTTTTTGTCTTCAACTGGAGGGTGAGATAGGCGGCCGCCATGACCCAGGCGAAAAGGGAAAGGGCGTCGTGGATACCGATAACCGGCTGCTCCCCTTCCGGAAACCACAGCACGGCGAAAGAGAAGGTATGGACGACCAGGGCCGCGAACATGAACCCCGCGGCAAAGCGCGCCGGAAAGACCCGCTTCCCCCAGAGCGAGGCGCCGTAGAAAAGGGCGGAGGCAAAATAAACAGCCAGGGCCGTCTTGAAGAGGATAGCGCCCATCACCTCTGCCCCACCTCCATCTCCACCCCCGTCAGGCTGCGGATCATCTCCTTCACCTTCGTCCAGTCTTTCCGCCGGATATCGTCCAGGATTTCCGACCGGACCACGGCCGCGAAACGTTCCCGGTTCTCGGCGGAGGAACGTCCCGCAGCGATCACCTTTTCCCGGAGCTCCCCCAGAATTTCAAGCAGGACGGCGTATTCCGCTCCGTAGGCCTCTTCCAGATCCTCCCGGACTTTCCTCGCCAGGGCGGGGCTCTTCCCGCCGGTAGAGACGGCAATCAAGAGGTCGCCCCGTTCAACGACAGATGGGAGGATAAAATCGCACCGGGCGGGATCGTCAACGATGTTGACCGGGATCCCCCGGGCGTGGGCATTCTTCGCAATCCGCGCGTTGACGGCCTCATCGTCCGTCGCGCCGATCACGAGAGAGGCGCCTGAAAGACAGGAATCCTCATAATCGGCCTCGCGGTGGACGATCCGCCCCTCCTCCTTCCACGCCGCAAGGATCGGCGTCAGCGCCTTCCCGACGACCTCCACGCGGGCGCCGCAGGCGAGAAGCCTCTCGACCTTGCGCTCGGCCACGATTCCGCTGCCGACGACGACGCACCGTTTCCCGGAGATGTCCAGGCACAGAGGGTAATATCTCACCGTCGCTCCTTTATGTCCCGTTTCCGAATCACCGCGGATCTTTCTGCAAACATCCATCTGTGCGATACGTTTTGACGCTACCATGACGGCCCCCAAAATTCAAGCCGCTTGAAATATCCGCCCGAAAAGGTTATAGATGTCCAACCGAGAAAGGAGGCGCGGAACATGTCGGAACTGCATGGCAAAGCGGGAGAGAAGAGGGGCGACTGGCTGAAGATCGAGCTTTTCGCCCCGATGGAAATGATCGACGCCCTCACCAACTTTGTGACGGAGATCGGCGCCCAGGGGGCCTTCCAGGAGTCCCTGGAACCACAATCCCCGAAAGATTTTCCCGAGACCGCCTCCGGGGAGGTCCTGAAGGCCTTCCTCCCCTTCGACGTCCGCCTGGAACAGCGTCTCGCCGCGCTTCAGACCTATATCGACAGCTTGGCGGAGATCTTTCCGGAGTTAGAGAAACCAGGCTTTCGGACAGAGAAAATCCGCGATCCCGACTGGGGCGAGGCGTGGAAGAAGTACTTCAAGCCCCTCCGGGTGAGCCGGAACATCGTCATCAAGCCGACATGGGAACGCTTCTCACCGACCGGCCGGGACATCGTCATCGAGATCGACCCCGGCATGGCCTTCGGCACCGGCCAGCACGCCTCAACCCGGATGTGCCTGGAGGCGATCGAGGAGATCCTCCTCCGGGACCGGAGCGTCGACCAGTGGCGCGTCCTCGACGTTGGGACAGGAACGGGCATCCTCGGCATCGCCTGCGCGAAATTAGACGCCGAGAAGGTCCTCTGCGTGGACATCGACAAGAAGGCCGTCGAGATCGCCCGGGAAAACGCCCGGATCAATCAGGTTGACGACCGCGTCGAAATCCGGAATTGCGACGTCGCCACCCTCACGGAGTCCTTCCACCTGATCGTGGCGAACATGACGGCGAAGATCCTGATCAAGATCCGGTCCCACTTGATCCGCCTGCTCCGGCCCGGCGGCTATCTTGTCATCTCGGGGATCATCGAACAGAACAAACCGGACATCGAGGCCCATTTCCCCGGCGATTCCTTCCCGGTCCACCGCCTCATCACCGAAAAGGAGTGGCTCTGCTACGTCCTGAAGAAAGAGGGCGGCCGGCCGTGACGATCCCCCGGCTCTACCTCCCACGCCCCCTCGAGACGGGCGCTGTCTGCACGACGGCCGCGGATCAGGCGCGCTATCTCAAGACCGTCCTCCGGATGAGGGAAGGCGATCCCCTGCTCATCTTCAACGGTACGGGCTGGGAGTACGAGGCGGTCATCCAGCGGCAAACAGCGGACGGGACAGAACTGGAGATCACCGGCCGGAGGGCTCTGCCCGCCGCCGAGATTCACGTGACCCTATGTCAGGCCGTCCCCAAGGTGGAAAAGATGGACGGGATCATCCGGCACGCGACGGAACTGGGTGCGGAGCGGATCGTTCCCTTCCTCGCAGAGCGGTCCGTCCCCCGCTGGCAGTCGGAACAGCTTCCGCGCAAGAGGGAGAGGTGGCAGAAGATCGCCGTTGAAGCTTCCCGCCAGTGCGGCCGGCCCGACATCCCGGAGATCGGGGAGATCGTGACGTTTGAGCGGATGCTTCGCGACGTTCCCGAAAGCGGCCTCCGACTGATCCCCTGGGAGGAGGAGACGAAGACGGGAATCTGCGAGATCCTTAGGGATCCGGCCCGGTCGGGGATGAAGGAATTCGTTCTGGCGATCGGTCCGGAGGGGGGGTTCAGCGCGGGAGAAATCGAATTGGCCCGGCAGGCGGGCTTCCTCTCCGTCAGCTTGGGGAAGCGTGTGCTCCGCGTGGAGACGGCGTCGCTCGCAGTTCTCGCCATCCTCCAGTACGAAAGGGGCGGCCGGGAAACGGAATCAACGGTATGAAGAGACCTTTCAATTTAGCCGTATAGGGTCTACTTTGTCATTCCCGCGAAAGCGGGAATGACAAAGTAGGGGCATTTTTCAAAGGCCTCGATGAGAGATTAAGGAGAGGAACCATGACGGACAGACGGTACGGCGGTTTCTGGCGGAGACTTTTCGCCTTTCTCATCGACAAGGTCATCCTCTACTTCGTCTCCCTGATCCTGTTCATGATCGGCCTGCTCGCCCTGGGGATGAGGGACGACATGATGAGCCGCGTTCTGGTCTCCCCCGCGGATCTGACGCACGGGATGGGCGTCTTTGCGCTCCTCTACCTCACCGCGTCCCTCCTCGCCGGCATGACGTACTTCACCTGGTTTCACGGGATTGCGGGTCGGACGCCGGGAAAGATGCTTCTCGGCCTGCGCGTGATCCAGGCTTCGGGCGACCCGATGACTCCGGGCATCGCCTTCCTGCGGTGGGTAGGCTACCTGATCTCCGGCCCTGTCCTCTGCCTTGGCTTCCTCTGGATCGCCTTTGACGGCAGGAAACAGGGGTGGCATGACAAGATTGCCGCCACCCTCGTCATCCGCGAGAGAGGCGAATCCGATCGGGACGCGTACAGGAATTTCACTGAAAATGCTGCATGCAGAACGACGGCGCCGGCAGGCGTCGCCGCCAAGATGCCCCCATCCGCCGGGGAACAGAAAACTTTCGTTCCGCCTCCGGAGCGACAAGAAAAGCCGTGCGCCGACGATTTCTTGCCTCGCCCGTAATGGGCCGCGCACCTCACGGAAAAATGCCTTGACAAACGGGGGCATATTTTATAGAAAACCTTTCCATTTCGGCGATTGCCCGCCGAACGGGGGCCGGTAGCTCAGTCGGTAGAGCAACGGACTGAAAATCCGTGTGTCGACAGTTCAATTCTGTCCTGGCCCACCATAAGAATCAAGGGGTTGCGGAGAAATACCGTAGCCCCTTTTTCTTTGTGCAGTCGTTTTGTCCCGCCATAGTCCCGCTTTTTTTACCCAGGCAGCAGCAGAAATGGTATTATGAGAACCTGGCAGCGGTCTTCACGGACAGCTTACCCGATGAGCAATCACGGAACCTGTTAGACCTGTTCAAGTCTGAAGTGGCTCGGGTATTTGGAGATGTACCTCATAAGATGAACGGTCAAAGTGCCATGAACAAACCAAGAGCCGTTCAATGGAACCGTATGCTCTGAATATCTTAAAAAAGTATATTGAGCAGAACAAACAGGTGGTAGGAGGCAATTTATGGCAGACGCGAGACAATCCGATGTCGCGGGCGATACGCATGACCTGAACCGCTTCGTGCAAGCGCAGGAAGACGATTACGAACGGGCACTCTCCGAGGTCAAAAGCGGTCGGAAGCGCTCGCACTGGATGTGGTACATATTCCCACAGTTCGATGGGCTGGGGTTCAGTGCGACCTCCAGGCGGTACTCGATCAAGAGCGTCGCGGAAGCCAAGGCGTACCTGAATCACCCTGTTCTCGGGTCACGGCTGACGGAGTGCGCCGAGACAACCCTTAGCGTCGAGGAGCGGTCCGCATACGAGATCTTCGGCTCCCCTGACGATATGAAGCTAATGTCCTGCGCGACCCTGTTCGCTTACGTGTCGCCGCCAGGGTCGGTATTCCACCGTCTGCTCGACAAGTATTTCCAGGGCAAGTATGACCACAAGACGCTCGGGCTGCTGGGCATCACCCCCGAGGGTAACTGAGCCTTCAGGCGGTTGCTTAACGCGATCGGCGGTGATCTCGCTGCGCCTAACAATCCGGAGAATGCCAGGCACGACCCCAGGGGGTGATTCTATCCGAATGAGGACTCCAATTTCAGGCTCGACGGGTATGGGTGGGGGGACCCCTTGGGGGGATGGCTTGGCGATGGGGTAGGAACCATCAACCTTCTTCTCCAGTTCCATTTACACACAGAGGCGATCCGTTTATGGTTTCCATCGAACAATGATCGTCTCCACGTTGGCATACTTTCCACCGCTTCCCTGTCGATCACGCCTTCCTCGATAAGCCAGATGCGTTCAAGGGCACCGGAAACACGGTCCTTGCCCCATCCAAGGAATCTCGAAATCAAGACACTGCCCAACTGCTTCCCGGTCACCTGGACCCCGGCGACCTTTCTCATCTCTTCTGGGTGCTCCTCCAGGAATTTCCTCGCTACCTTTATCGCTTCGTCAACAACTTTCGGCCCGACCCTCTTGCTGCTCCCGCCATGATAGCGCCGGGTTCTGCCTGTGAGCCTTGCCGGATGGAGCTGGGTCGAGAGATTTCTCCCTAATACCCAATCGTGCCCGTCCATACGTAAGTTCGTCAGACAAGATCATTGAAAGCGGGTTGAAAGATGCACGGCTTGGACCGCATATTTTGGGTTCATGCAGATTACCCGCAACTTCCTGAATTGTTGATTTTCTGATTCAGATAAACTGTACTATACTTCAACCGGCAATCACTAAAAAATGGCAGAATTCTAGCTCTGAATGTGGTACATGTTTCGGGAGCAGGTCAGGAGATAGGGGTTTATACGTGGAGGCTGTAGACAATTCTCTGTAAATGTACAGGGATGGGACAAAACCATTCATAGAGGGCTACACAGAGCAATCAGAAAGAGACTATACCCCCGGGCGGGAAGGACGGTAACGTGGAAAAAAACAAAGCCATTGTGGCACGGGTTGAAAAGGCAGCGATTGACTTACCCCTGTCTGATGAAACCGAAGTGCTACAAAAGGCGGGTATCGAACTGATGAACATCAATGCCGCCAACGAGGAGGAGATCATCGCAAAGGCTAAGGATGTCGATGTCGCCATTACAGAGAGGGCGGCATTCACACGCCGCATTTTTGAGAACCTACCCAAGCTGCAAGCTGTTGTCCGTTGCGGTATCGGTTATGACAATATCAATGTCGATGCCGCTACCGACAACCATGTCCTGGTCGTCAACATTCCCGACTACTGCTTTGAGGAAGTCTCCAACCATGCGATCGTCATGCTCATGGCCTGCGCTAAGAAACTGGTGCGCATGAATCATCTCCTAAAGACCGCCGGCTGGGAGGCAAGCCGCCAGATCATGGAACCCATGGGCTCCATCTGGGGGCAGACCCTCGGCATCGTTGGTTGCGGCAATATCGGCCGTATGACTGCACGAAAAGCGCAATGCTTCGGTCTGACTGTGATCGGCCATGACCCCTATGTCGATAAGAATTTGGCCAAGGAATCGGGCATTGCCTTGAAAAGCCTGACTGAGGTGATGAAGGAATCCGATTATATCTCGCTTCATCCCTGCCTCAATCAGGAGACCTTCCATCTTATCGGCGAAAAGGAACTCCATATGATGAAACCGAGCGCTTATCTCATCAATACGGCACGCGGTTCTGTTGTTGATGAGCTTGCCCTTATCAGGGCCTTGGGGGAAAAAAGGATCGCAGGCGCCGGTATCGATGTCTTTGAGAAAGACCGGATTGATCCGGACAATCTCTTATTGAAAATGGATCACGTTATTGTTACGCCGCACTCGGCATTTTACTGTGACGCCTCCCTCAAACGGCTCAGAATAAGTGTGGGGGAGGAAGCCATTAGGGTTGCCCAAGGAAGGTTGCCCAAGAACGTGGTCAATAAAGACGTCAAACCAAAGGTCGCCTTGCAATAGCCTCCATTGCAAAGAAGCAGCAGAACTCTAACTCTAAATGTGGTACATGTTCCGGGGGCAGATCACCCATCACGATTTTCGGGGGATCTTGTCGGACTATCGGGGTCGGGCTGAAAAGGAACCGGGATACATCCTCGTCTCGCTGGAGGAAGCCTGTTCGTTTCATTTGCCCCTCAAACGGTCCGGAAACATGAAGGATGTCGGACCCAAATCGGGTTGCCTCTGAATCGGCTGCAGTCTCAGATTGGATTTGCGGAATAATAGCTTAACATCCGAAAAGGGCGCCTATAAGAAGGCGCAGTTTAGAAGTTGTTCGGTCGTAGAAGGACGATCGAATAAGCAACCCGCCGGCGGTCAAGGAGACGGGTTATAATGGAGGTATTTATGGATAATTTTACTTTCGGGATTACGATGCTGATCTGCGGGATGGGTGGGACGATCCTGACCCTCTGGATCATGAGCCTCGTAATGGGCCTTTTGGGAAAACTGTTTCCCGAAAAGCCGGCGAAGAAGGAGGCGTAGGTCATGGCAGACGCAATCGTAAACGGACTCGGCGGCCTGACCGTCGGCTTTCAGATGCTTGCTTTGGACTGGCGCAATACCATCATGATTCTGGTGGGGTTTGTGCTTCTCTACCTTGGGGTCAAGAAGGATTGTGAGCCCCTTCTGCTGGTTCCAATCGGATTCGGTTGTATCCTGGTCAATATTCCCCTTGCGGATGTGATGAGCAAGGAGGGGTTCATCCGGGCCCTTTATGACGCTGGCATTGTGACGGAACTCTTTCCGCTGCTGATTTTTGTCGGCATCGGTGCGATGACGGATTTCGGGCCGGTCCTCGCCCAGCCGTCCACGTTTCTTCTCGGCGCCGCGGGCCAGTTCGGGATCTTCTTGACGCTGCTCCTCGCATTGGCGCTTGGTTTCCCGCAGTTGGACGCGGTTTCCATCGGGATTATCGGGGCGTGTGACGGGCCGACGGCCATCTACGTCACATCGAAGTATGCCCCGCACCTCCTGGGGGCCGTATCGGTGGCGGCCTATTCCTACATGTCGCTGGTGCCGATCCTCCAGCCGCCGATCATGAGGCTGCTGACGACGAAGAAGGAACGTATGACCGTGATGAAGCCGGTCGCCAAGCCGGTCTCTAAGACGACGAAGATGCTCTTCCCGCTGGTCATCACGATTCTGGGAGGCGTTATCGCCCCGAAGGGCCTGCCTCTGCTCGGGACGATCATGCTGGGAAATCTGATGCGGGAATCCGGCGTGGTGAGCCGTCTGACCAAAGCGTCGGAGAATGAAATCGCCAATGTCGTGACGCTCTTCCTCGGTCTCTGCATCGGAGCAACCATGGTGGGCAGCGCCTTCATCAAGGCCCAGACCCTCATCATCCTGGCGCTCGGCTTCGTGGCCATCTGCCTCGATACGGTCTGCGGCGTCCTCATGGGCAAGGTCATGCGGGTCGTCACCGGCGGAAAGGTGAACCCCTTGATCGGCGCGGCCGGGATCTCCGCCTTTCCGATGGCGGCGCGCGTTGTCCAGCGCGAAGGCGCGAAGTGGAACAAGAAGAGCTACCTGCTCATGCACGCGATGGGTGCCAACGCCGGCGGCCAGGTCGGTTCGGTCATCGCAGCGGCGGTCATGCTGTCGGTCCTGGCGGGTATGGGAATCATCCGCTGATTTTGGAACGCTTTCTTTGGACCGGCTGGAGATCCTTACCCTCCAATGCAACTACATCGGCATGATGGCGAGGGATAACAACGATATGGTTTGCTGGGCCGGGACCCCGGTGGCCGGGGAGATCCAGAAATCGGTCCTCGCCGAACACGGATTCTCGGCGGTCGTTCGGACGACGGTCGGTGATAGGACGCGGACGATGCTCTTCGACTTCGGATTCGAAGGCGTTATTCATCGGAGCAGATTATTGGGATACTCCGGGAGACTGACCTTCGGATTGTTGGAGAACCGACACTAAGTTGGATCTATGATGAACATTTCTCAAGGCAATGCGGATTCTGGCGGCCCTATGTCGAGCAGGTGATCTGTCGTTATCTGGACTGCGGTGATTTGCACAACGGCTTTGCCCGTGTGAAATACAAAAACTGCAGCCATGAATATGTGCTGGCCTTCCCTTGTATTCCCCACTGATACCCGGCGTTACTCTCTTTTCATCCGTAATCTATAATTTTGGTGAGAGCCCCACAAAAGACGAACCGGTCGCCCCACTCCTGGGCCAGCCTGACAGCCGTCTTCATTCCCGTACAATGAGAAACTCCCAAATGGGCTATTTTCATTGTCTTCAAGGCCTTGATGCTTTCTTCCCGCTGCTCCTCCCCCACCGGACCCAGATACGTTCCGCCAAAAACAGTATGAATTCTGTCTTCATTCATCCTCTTCATGGCAAAGTTGAGGGTATTCACGATACCGGCATGGGCGCAACCCAGAATGACGAAGAGTCCATTTTCCGTAGGAATGATGACCGATAGATCATCTTGAAGCGGATCCTGCACCAGCCCCTGCGCTTCCCCGGATGACCTGATGAGGCCCCCCTTTCTCATAGGCGGTCAGCCGGGGCACTTGGCCTGTCATGAAGAGGCCGGGGACGATACTCCGAAACTCTTTGCTCAAATCGAATCTCGCCCCTTTTGATTCCAGAACCTCGCGTTTGAAAGGTACACCGCTATGGCTCAGTTGATCCGTCCGGGTGGAATAACTGTCTTTAAAAAGCTCAGTATGAGCGTAAACATCCACCGGGCGTTTCAGATATTCCAGCACCTCCAAAATACCCCCGGTATGGTCATGATGATGGTGGCTCAGGATAATGCCCCGGATTGAGGTCAGATCAACCCCCAAGACATGGGCGTTATTGAGGATGATTTTGCCTGCCCCCGTATCCAGCAGGTAATTGCCCTGATCGGTTTCCAGAAAAACAGCCCACCCATGCTGGGCCAGGACGCCGTTGATCCCGAAGGCATAATTGTCAACCAGCACCGTGGCTTTTACTTTCATCATGAAACCTCACGCACCCCTTGCATTCACCCCCCACTCACGGCAGCAGGGGGTGAATGGCTGATTTTGGTAGTTAATACTTGTATACCGTGGCTATTTTTTTCGCTTTCTCCTGGCCTTTCCAGTATTCGATGCGTTCTTTGATATAACTCAACCAGCCGTCAATCTCAGCGGCCTGATATCCCTTGCCCATGAGATCTTTTTTGAAATCGGCAGTAACGGGCTCCACGGCTTTTGCCCACCTGGCGATCTCTGCATCATCAAGGGGAATAACCTCGCCACCCTGTTTCTTAAAGAAATCCAATCCCTCGATGTCGATATCGTTCCACAGAACCGCCCATTTCTCCTTGTATTCTTCCGTGACGCTCGTGATGACTTTCTGGACATCGGCGGGAAGGCTATCCCACTTCTTCTTGCTCATGACGACATAGAAGGTATCGCAGCTTCCGACTTTCCATGAGGTCGTCGCATACTTGATCACCTCTCCCGTTTTCCAGCCCTTCAAAGTCTCCATGTTGGACATGGTGCCGTCGACCACGCCCTTTCTGAGCGATTCGTACATATCGGGCATTCCGATGGGAACGGGTGTCGCCCCGAGGGCCGTGGTAAGATCGGCCAGCCTGCCGGTAGCCCTGATCTTCAACCCCTTCATATCTTCAAGCTTACGGACCGGTTTCTTGACGGTATGGATGATGGTGGTGGCACTGGGGGAGAACATCAAGGGATGATATTCATCCCACTCTTTCAACGGGAATTTGGCAAAGAAATCATTGGCGGCATGGAGACCAATCCAGGGGCTGGGGCAGCCGATGGGCAGACCGAAGATCTCGCTGACCGGGAAACGTTCCCGCGTGTAACCGACATGAGAGAGGCCGATGTCCGCAATCCCCGTGGTTAGGCCTGAGGCGATCTTGGGAGCGCTTAACAGGGTACCCCCGGTATGGTAGGAGATCTCCACCTTTCCCGCGAGATCCTTATTCAATCTCTTGGTGAATTCCTCCATGATGACCGAGTGCTGATGCATCGGCGGGAAATAGTTGGCAAATTTGAGTTTGATAACCTCTGCGGCCTGGGCGAAAGAAGAAATAAAAAACACAAACGAAACGATGGACATGACCCCTAATGTTTTCTTCCTCATTTTGACGCCTCCTTCTGTTGTTTGTGTGGTTTCACAGCACGCTCGCTCTTTCCGTTGTCTCCCTTGCAAATCTTTTAAGAATGTTCCTTCCTTTTATCACTCTCCGATTCGCCCCGCTAAGCGACCCGAACGGAAAAACCGCTCCGACCGCCGCAAGAGAACGCTACATCATGCCCGTGCCGACCGGTGTCCCTCCTCAATTATAGAAAAGCGAAGGGAGCCAGAGGGCCAGTCCCGGGACGAAGAACAACAACCCCCAGACGAGGACCAAAGAGAGCAAAAAAGGCGCGACGCCCTTGTATATCTGTCCGATCGGCACCCCGGTAATGTTCTTGACGACGAAGACGCATACCGCCACGGGGGGAATCACGACCCCGATCGCGACGACAATGGCGATCACGATCCCGAACCAGATCGGATCGAAGCCGAGTTTGATAACGGCTGGGAAGAAAATCGGGGTTGCCAGGATCATGAAGGGAAGATCGTCAATGAACGACCCGCCTGCTTCATAAATAAGACAGATGATGATCAGAACAATGTACCGGTTCAGGGGCAGCGTAATGACCCAGTCCGCCAGTTTCTGAGGGACATTGGTCACGGCCATGAAATGGCCGAGGATGACCGAGCCGGCGATAATCATGAGGATCATCCCGGCGATATCGAGAGTTTCCGATACGGATTTGATATAGGTCTTGATCGTCATGTCCCGTCTGACAAATGCCAGAACCAGCAGGGCAAACACACCGACGGCGGCCGCCTCCGAAGGGGTGAAGAAGCCCGCCATGATCCCGCCGACGACCAAGCAAAAAACGAGCAGGACCCACACGATCTCGGGCAACGTGCGGATCCGCTCCTTCCAGGTGGACCTCTCCGACAGGGGGGCGACCTTCGGATCGATTTTCGCCCACGCGTAGATGATGACCACAAAAAGGGCAGCGATGAGCAGGCCGGGGATGATCCCGGCAAGAAAGAGCTTTCCGATGGACTGTTCGGTGATGATCCCGTAGAGGATGAGGACCACACTGGGGGGGATCATGCAGCCGAGGGTTCCCACCGTCGCCACGATCCCCGTCGAGAGTCGCTTGTCGTAGTTGTAGCGGTTCATCTCCGGAATCGCAACGCTGGCAAAGGTCGCCGCGGTGGCTGTGGATGAACCGCAGATGGCCTTGAAGCCGGCCGCGCCGACCACTGTCGCCATCGCCAGCCCCCCGGGGATATGGCCGATGAACTTGTTCGCCGAGCCGTATAGCCTCTCCGCGATCCCCGCGTTCAAACCGATCTGCCCCATCAGCATGAAGAGGGGGAAAACCGTATACCCGTAATTCGTGAAGGCCTCAAAAAGGTCCCCTCCCAGGAGATTCAGAGCCGATGAGAAACCGTTGAGGTAGGCAAAGCCGGCAAAGCCGACCAGGGCCATGGCAAAACCGAGCTCGATGCCTGTGACAAAAAGCGCCATCAGCAAAACGAGCGCCAAGATACAGATGGTCGTCTCATTCATGGCTCTCCCTCCAGCTTTTTACGATCTCGAAGAGAAAAACGAAACATTCGATGAAACAGCAGATCCCGACACCGTAGGCTATCGGGTAAAATGGCAGCTTGATGGTCGGGGACGTTTCCCCCGAGATCCGATATTCATTGCCGACGCCGAAGAGGCTGTATCCGATGAGGACAAAGAGAATGATGCACAAGATCCGGGTAAAGATGTTCATGAGCGCCCTGTTTCTCTTGGAAAGTCTGTCCACAAAATCCATGTAAATGTGCTGCTTATGCAAGGAGACCTGAGGAATGGCGAACCCGATGACCAGTGCCAGCATAAAGCCGACAACTTCATACGAGCCCATAATGGGGCGCCCTCCCGCCCGCATGACAACATCCGCGACGGTCAAGAACATCATCAGCGTCAGTGCGGTTCCCGCGATAACGGCCAGCCACTTGCTCGTTTTCTGAAGAAAGTCAAACATGCTATCCATATGCTCCCTCCTTAATACCTGTGTAAGTTGCAATCCGCTTTACGATCGTGTGGTTCCCTACGCTGAAGTTCAGGCGGCCGCTACGGTTTCATCCACAAAGCTGATCGCCTGGGAGGGGCAGTTGGCTTCGCAAGTGCCGCATTCGATGCAGACGTCGGGATCAATATGACACTGGGTTTCACCTTCAGTAATCGCTCCGACCTCGCAGCCGGAGACACAAGCGCTGCAAAGGACGCACTCGCTGTTTATCACATACGGCATATGATCTTTTCCTTCCTGCCCGACATACCGGCCCTTCTTCCTCAACCCATGTACATTTTTCGCGGATCAATCACCTCGCGTATGATGCGAAGCTGCTCCTTCTCCGGCGGCTCGGTGAACGGTACCTTCTTTGGGACAACCGGTGCAAAGCCCATTGTCCCAACCACATCTTCGATTGTATTACCCGGATGAATTGAGATCACCATCATCTGTTTCGTTTCCGGATGGAAACCGAAGATCGCCTTGTCGGTGATGACCCGGCTGGGTCCGCCGCTCATCCCTGCCTTTGCTCGGCTGTCGCCGCCCGTCACATAACCGGGGCTTGTCACGAAGGAAATGGTCTTTTTCAGCTTCCGCGCATCATGGCGCATGATGATGATGGTTCTTTTCGCGGAAGAGGCGATGTCATTGGCCCCCCCGCTTCCCACCATGTGGCGGAACTTTCCGCGAGGATCCCCGACAAGAGTGGTGTTGAGATTCCCGTACTGATCCGTTTCGAGACCGCCCAGGAACCCCACGTCCACCCGGCCCTTGTGGAGGATCGAACCCAGGATGTCCACAAAGCTGCTCAGGACCTTGGCCCGGTGCCATACCCTTGGATCCGCCAGGCCCACGCCGGCGTGAACCGGTTCCGGATCAATGACGCCCAGTTCGAAAAGCATCGTCATATTGGGCGCATGCGTCTGCTTCGCCAGAAAAGAAGCGACGACAGGCAAACCCAGTCCGACCGCTACGACCTCGCGATCCTTGATTTCCCGAGCGCCCGCGGCCGCCATCAGTTCAGACGGATTATAGTCAAAATCCATGGCTCGTCCTTCTCCTTAATATCCCAAGATCGGATCTGCTTTGAGGGTATTGAGGTGTTTCAGCCCACCCACCTTTTCGAGATACCCCCAGTGGTCTTTCACACCATACACATATTCATCGAGATACGCCTTGAACGACTCCGGTGTGCTCGTCGCTTTAACGTATTTCTCGATCTCCTTGGCGTCATAGTCGTACTCGCGGTAGCAGGAGGTCGGATGCGCGGAGAACGGCAGCTCGACCACATGCGAGACCAGGAGGCCGGGGATCACCGTCTTCTCCGCCTGTTGGCGGATCATCTCGGTCGAAACCACGTGCTCTGCGATGAGGATGGTCCGCTTGCTGGCCTTGGCCTGTTCCACGTTGTCCCAACGGGGCCCCATGATCCAGGCGTTGCCCTCCGCGTCAGCGGTATGCACGACCTGTATGGACACATCCGGCAAGAGCGGCTTGAGGACCAGCCAGTTGTCACCCGTGAACGGATCGGTAATATCCGCTACATCCGAACCGGTCCGCTCCTTGATCTGCCTGATGAGATCGGAACCTTGCAGAGACCGGATCGGCATGAACGGCAGCCCCAAAGACCCGGCCAGATAACGGAAAGCGACCGACAGACTGCTGTACTCTTCCGCCTGCAGCGTGCCGTCCTCGATCCCCCGGTTTACGCAATTCAGCCGGCCGAACTTATCCAGTGAACCGCCGCCGCAGATAAGGCGTACAACTGCGCCGCCACCTACCAGCATATCCGCATCCATCGCCCCCACACACTGCGAGAGGGTCAGACCCTTGATGCCCTGGCGGATGACCTCCCGAGCGAACGCCATCGCGCAACGGGTGATCGGGAATCCCGGAAGGGCCACATGCGAACCGGAGGGTATGGACGCAACCGCTTCGGCAAGTGTCGTTAATTTATCCACGTGCGCCTCCTATTTAAACAGGCCGCTTATCAAATAAAACAATCAGAACCTGACAAGCGCCTTCTTCCAGCTTGATTTCGGCCAATTCCGCAGGACGGTTTAACTTTTCATCCATGGCCAGCACAATCAGATTGGCCGGCACACAAGTGAACGGCTTGGTTTCGTGTGCAACCATCCTGTCTTCAACGGGCCGATGCGCGCAACCCTCGATCCGCACGCGCAGCAGCTTGCCATCGATCTCTGCGGACATGCGGACGGCAATCCCGTTCTCACGGAGGACGGTCTCGATGGTCCGAACGATGTCGTCGATCTCGACTGAATGGAGCCGTGAGAGACACTTTGTCTTGAAAAACTCGCGCCCCACCGTCGTCAATCGGAAGCGCGCCCCCTTGCCCCGCTCATCCCAGAATGCTTTTTCCATTTCAAAGATGAGGTCGTTGGCATATTCTTTAGAAATCGTCTGCTGATTCATACTTGCTCCTTGTAGTAAGGTTCACCCCATTTTTCTGAAAAGACGAGCTGATTGATAGCTATGCGGGGGCGTTGCCGATGCGGGCGCGTGGGGCGGCCGATCGAAATGACGCTGATCGCTTTGAATCCTTCCGGAATGCCCAACAAAGCCTTTGTGCGTTCTTCGTCACGGGCATCGAAACAGGGTGCAATCACCCAACAGGCGCCAAGATCCAGCGCCGTCACCATCAGCAGCATATTTTCAATGGCTGCCGACGTATCATACGGTGTATCCCAAACGTCTTTCTTGCCGCAGACGACGATGCTGAGGGGCGCATTTGCGGAAAAAGCGGACACTTGTCCTGAGGTCAGTTTTTCAAAGGCTGCCTTTTTCTTGGCTTCGTCTTCCAGTCCTTTGAATCGTTCCTGCATTTGATGGGTGACATACTCGGCGGTGAAGCGGCGTCCGCTTGCCCCGCCTGCCAGCGCTCCCAGTTTCTTGCGCGCTTCGACATTCGTCACAATGATAAACCGCCATGGCTGTGCATTCTCGCCTGAAGGTGCCTGCCGTCCCGCTTCCAGGATCAATGCCAAGTCCTGTTCGGAAACGGGTTCTTCAGTCCATTCCCGGATGCTGCGGCGATCTTGAATGACCTTCATGGTCGCATCAGCCAAACTGTAAGTTTCTGACATCTTTTGTCCTCCTTGTTGGAATCATCTCAGGGATAATGTTTCATACAGCGAAATATTGTTTCGCCTGTCGATATTGAGGCACATTCTAACAGTTGCAGTCCATTTGTCAAACAATTTTTCCGAATTATTCGGATTTTTTCATGCTGCCGGATCGCGTGAGGCGCAAATGAAATGAACCGGATTCCTTCGGCAAGACGGGGATGTGTCCCGGTTCCTTTTCAGCCCGGGCCAGATAGTCCGACAGCATCTCCCTGTAATCTGGATGTGCGCATTGCCGGATGATCTCTCGAGCCCGCTCCCGGGGATCCAATCCGCGCAGATCGGCCAGCCCCTGTTCCGTCACCAGGATATCCACATCGTGCTCCGTATGATCTACATGGGAAACCATCGGGACGATTGCGGAGATCTTCCCACCCTTGGCCGTCGACGGCCCGATAAAGATCGAGTAGAGACCGTTCCGGGAAAAATCATACGACCCGGCGATGCCGGTCAGGATTTTGGCTCCCAGCACATGGCTCGAATTCACCTGCCCCTGGAGATCCATCTCCAGACAGCCGTTAATCCCGATCACCCCCAACCTTTGAATGATTTCAGGTGAATTGCAGATCGTTACCGGACGCAGCACCATGCACTGCTTGTAGCGGTCAAGATTCGCCTGGAATCTCCCCCACGCCTCAGGCGAGAGCCTCAGGGCCATTCCCGAAACCCAGTCCACCTTTCCCGCCTCGACGAGCTCCAGCACGGGATCCGTGATGGCGGGCAGGTGAAACCGAAAATGGGTGAAGTCGCTCGCACCGATTTTCCTCATAACATGGCCTGCAAGATCCCCCACGCCGAGTTCGATCGGCGGCAGGGGCTCGCTCAACCGTCCGGCGGCAATCTCCTTCTTGAAAAAATCGAGGAGATGCTGGCCGAGCAAAACACCCATGCGATCCGGCTTGGGTTCACCGGATGGCTTGTCGCCCCGATCGGACAGAACAACTCCCTTGATCTTCTCCGGATTGACCTGAAAATAGGGCACGCCGATCCGCTTCAGGGGATTGCCGACAATCGGAATGGGATCGCCGCCCTTCTGATACACGTCATGCAATCCCTCCAAGGCCATCGGTCGGTTCAGGTTGATTTCAACGATCACTTGAGAGGCGGCATCGATCCACTCGGGAGAATCGTATACCGCCGTCGAAGGGATGATATGCCCCTCCCGGGTCAGCCCGATCGCCTCAATGACGGCCATATCGACGGGTCCGTACCACCCCCTTTTCACCTGCAGCGGCAGTTGTGCCCCCTTGCCTTCGATGAATTTCACCTCTCCCCGGTTGATGGCCGCCCTGAGCCTCTCACCACCAATGGCGCCGATCCTCGTTCTGATCCCGCCGGCATCGGCGAGGAGATCTTCCACTTCGGAACCCAGCGGCCCGGCGCACAACAGATCGATCCTGATCCCGCCCTGCTTTTTGATCCGCTCCGACAGGGCCAGAAACGTCGCCTTCGGATAACCCATGAGGGGATTCCCTGAAGTTGCAACCAGCATCCCGTCCCGGAAAAGCAGGGCAGCCTCTTCGGCTGTCATGATCTTGCCCAGAGATACCCGATGTCGGATCCGCTCACCGATGTCGCCCATTTTACCCCCTCGCCTGTTTGACATTTTCCTTGATGAACGCTGAGATTTCCTCGAGCTTTGCGTGCGAGGGAAAGACACCATGCACACCGGTGCTCTTCAAGACCGCGATGTCATCCTTCGGGATGGTCCCGCCGAAGAGGACCAGAACGTCATCCAGCTCACGCTCATGGATTCTCTTGAGCAACTTCTTGGCAATGGAGACATGCGATCCCGAAAGGATGCTCACCCCGATCACATCCACGGCTTCCTGAAGGGCCACCTCCACCACCTGCTCGACGCTCTGGCGCAATCCCGTATAAATCACCTCCATCCCCTGGTCCCGGAGCCAGAAGATCAGCACCTTGGCGCCGACATCATGCCCGTCCAGGCCAATCTTGGCAATAAGTACACGAATGGTCTTCTTCGTTTCCATGAAACCCTCCCCCGGTGGTCTCTAAACCGTGGTCGGTTCTTTAAAGGTCCCGTAAACTTTCTTCAGTGTATCGATGATCTCGCCGATAGTAGCCTTTGCCGTGAGCGGCTCGAACAGATAGGGAATGAGATTGTCGCCGCGGCCGGCAGCCGACTCAAGCTGCTGCAAGGCGTTCTCCACCTTCTGCTGGTCGCGGTTCTCTTTCACGGCCTTGAGCCGCTGAAGCTGACGGTTGATCGTCTCGGGATCCGTCTTGTAAACCTCAAGGTCTCTCTCCTCTTCCTTCACCTTGAACTTGTTCACCCCGACCAGAACCTTTTCCCCGGAACTGATCCTCTTCTGAATCGCATAGCTCTGCCTGGCCAGCTTCCGCTGAATGGCGCCGCTTTCGATCATCTTCACGATCCCGCCGTCGCTCTCAATCTTTCCGATAATCTCCCCAATCTTCGCCTCCATCTCATCGGTCAGCGCCTCCACATAGTAGGATCCGCCCAGAGGATCCACCACATCGGCTACCCCCGTCTCATAGGCCAGAATCTGCTGCACCCGCAAAGAGGTCCGGATTGCAAGATCCGACGGAATCGCATAAACCTCATCGAAGCAGGCCAGATTCAGCGACCGCGTCCCTGAAAAAACCGCCGCCATCGCATAGATCGACGCCCGGGCAATATTGTTCAAAGGCTGCTCGGCCGTCAGCCCGCCTCCCATCCCCCCGGTGGAAAACCGGAACTGAAGCGATCGCTTGTCCTGGGCGCCATACTTCTCCTTCATCAATTTCGCCCAGTACCTGCGTGCTCCCCGAAGCCTGGCAATGTCTTCAAAAAAGTTGAAATCACGCCCCCCGATCGGCAGATGGAACGAGAACAGCGGCGCAATCTCGTCGATCCGGGATCCTCGCTTCAGAACTTCCCGGATATAGACCTCCGCAATCGATATCGCCAGAGCCACGGCCTGTACCGTATTGGCCCCATATTCCATGATATGCGTCCCGGAGACGCTGATCGCGTTGAACCGCGGAATCTCCTTGTTGCAGTACTCCACCAGATCGCCTACCAGCTTGATCGAAGGTTCCGGAGGGAAGATCCATGTCCCACGGGCGATGTACTCCTTCAGGATATCGTTCTGGATCGTCCCCCGCAGGCGCTTCGGTTCCACCCCCTGCTTCTGGGCCACCAGGACATACATCGCCAGGATGATCGGCGCCGTCGCGTTGATCGTAAACGACGTCGAAATCTGATCCAGTGCAATCCCGTCGAAAATCCGCTCGAAATCGTCCAGGGAGTCCACCGCAACCCCCAGCTTGCCGACATCATCCTCCGCCAGAGGCATATCGGAATCCAGACCAATCTGCGTCGGCAGATCAAAAGCCAAGCTCAACCCCGTCTGCCCATTTTTCAGCAGATACTTGAAGCGCTCGTTGGTACTGTCCGAGGTCGACTGGCCCGAATACTGCCGCATCGTCCACAGGGAGCTCCGGTACATCGTCGAATAGACGCCCCGCGTAAAGGGGTATTCTCCGGGATCATTGAGCTTCTCCTTGTAATCGAAGTCCGGCAGATCCTCCGGCCCATAAAAGCATTTCACCGGCGTCCCCAGGATGGACACCACGGGACGAACCTCTGTTTCACTCGCTTTTTTCGCCATGTTCCTTCTCCTCCCTCATGCCTGCTGTTCGGCGCCGATCTCCATCAACTCAATCAAAACGCCGTTGGTACTCTTCGGACTCAAAAAAGCGATGATCCGCCCGTCCTGCGTCTTGCGCGGTGTCTTGTTGAGAAGCTCAATCCCCTTCGCCTCAAACTCGCGGAGCGCCGCTTCCACGTTCTCGACCCCGAGACAGATATGGTGGATCCCTTCGCCCCGCTTCTGGATAAATTTCGCCGCCGGGCTCGACGGATCCATCGGCTCAATCAGCTCGATGGTGCAGCCGCCCACTGGAAAAAAGGCGATCTTCGTCTTGATCACATCCGATTCGTACACCTTCTCCAGAGGAATCCCCAGGAGATCCCGAAAAATATGAATCGACTTCTCGATGTTCTCAACCGCCACGCCGATATGCTCAACCTTCTTGATCATGGGTCTTCTCCTTTGGTTTATTTCAGGTTGTCTTGCATCACAGGGGGATCGTCCCGTGCTTCTTGCCGGGCCGCAGCTCAACCTTTCCCTTCAATTGCACAAATGCCCCGATCAGATAGGAGCGCAGCACCTTCGGCTCGATAATGGCATCGATCCACCCCTCTTCGGCAGCCACATAGGGATTGGCAAACTTCTGCCGGTATTCATTCACCTTCTGGACCCTCATCGCCTTGGGATCCTCCGCCTGGGCGATTTCGTCCTTGAAGATCACGTTCGCCGCCGCTTCGGGGCCCATGATTGCGATTTCCGCCGTCGTCAGGGCGATCGTAAAATCCGTCCCCACCAGCTTCGAAACCGCCATCCCCGACATCGCGCCCCCGTAGATCTTTCGCACAATCACCGAGATCCTCGGCACGACCGCCTCGCAGTAGGCATAGAGGGTCTTCGCGCCGTGGCGGATGATCCCGCCGTATTCCTGCTGCTTCCCCGGCAGATAACCGGGGCAGTCCACCAGATTCAGGATCGGAATGTTGAAGGCGTCGCAAAACCGGATGAAGCGGGCCGATTTGTCCGACGCGTCGATATCCAGACAGCCGGCGCTGACCATTGGCTGATTGGCGATCACCCCCACACTGCTTCCTTTCAGCCGGACAAAGCCTATGATGATGTTCTTCGCAAAATCTTCCTGAATTTCAAAAAAATCATGGTCGTCCGCCACGAGACGGATGATCTTTTTCATGTCGTATGCCCTTTGCGGATTGTCGGGAATGATCCCCTCGATCTCCTCCGTCGGGCGATCCGGGTCATCTGTTGACGAGACCCCGGGAGGCGACTCCCGGTAGTTTGCCGGAAGGAAACCCAGCAGCTTTTTCGCCTGCTCAAAGCACTCCTGCTCGGTCTTGGCCACCAGATGCGCGACACCGCTCTTCTGGCTGTGGACTTTGGCGCCCCCGAGCTCCTCCGCTGTCACCTCTTCTCCCGTCACCGCCTTGATCACATTCGGCCCGGTGATGTGCATCTTGCTGATCCCATCCACCATGAACACAAAATCACACAGGGCGGGCGAATAGACCGCCCCGCCAGCGCAGGGACCCAGGATCAGACAAAACTGCGGCACGATGCCGGAGGCCATGGTGTTGCGGAAAAAGATGGAGCCGTACTGTCCCAGCCCTTCCTGTATCCGGGCGCCGCCGGAATCGATCAACCCGATGATGGGGGCGCCGACCTTGATCGCCAGATCCATCACATGGCAGATCTTGCTCGCGTGCGCTTTCCCCAGCGACCCCCCCATGACCGTAAAATCCTGCGAATAGAGATAGACCAGCCGCCCGGCGATCCTGCCCGAACCGGTGACCACCCCGTCGCCGTAAAACTTCTCCTTATCCATGCCGAACTTGGTCGTCTGATGGGTGACGAACATCTCGATCTCCATGAAGCTCCCCGGATCTACCAACTGATCGATTCGCTCCCTTGCGCTGAGCTTCCCACGTTCGTGCTGCTTGTCGATCTGTTTCTGTCCGCCCCCCAGACGTGCAAGGTCTCCCTTCGCCTTCAATTCTTCATTCTTCTCTTTCAAGATTCAAATCTCCCTATGGTCCTCATTGCGCATAGTTCTGTATCAGCGGCGCTTTTCTCACACCGGTCTGTCCAGCCCCTTGACGATCTGCGACCGGATCATCCTCGGCAGCATCATGTGATGATGGGGGCAGATCGAACGGGGGTTCTGGTAGACGCCGTCCGCGAAGGCCGCCATGTAACGGCGGATCTCACCGAACCGGATCACCTCGTCCACGAACCCCTTCTTCGCGCAGTAGATCGGCTTCGACGTNNGCCGCCGCCGCCGTCTCCCCGTGCATCACGTTGATCTCCGTCGCCGGCGTCCCCAGCGTGAAGGCGTTGTTGTTGTTCGCCGTGGGCCCTCCCATCACGTAATGGGCCGCCGCCGTCCCCTTCCGCAGAACGACCAGCATCATCGGGAGTGTCGTCTGCTCGATCGAATAGATCAGGGACTGCCCCAATCCCAGGAGCTCCGCCTTCTCCGCCGTATCCCCAACGTCGATGCCCGAGGTATCCTGGAGCCAGATGATCGGGACGCAGTCCCGGCCGCACTGCGTCACGAACTCGTTCATCTTGATGAGCCCCTGACGGTAGAGCTTGCCCCCCACCCCGATGTACTCGTTGGTGTACTCCGGATAGTTCGCCAGGAGACCGTGACGGTTCCCGATCATCCCCATCAGGAACCCGTCGACCTTGACCAGCCCCGTATAAACCTCCGGCCCGTAACCCGGACGGAATTCCATGTGTTCAGAGTTGTCCACCAGACGCGCCAGGACATTGTCGAAATCGTAGCCGGCTTTCGGGTTCATGGGGATGAGCGAGGCGATCTCCGCCGGAGGGAACTTCGGCTCCGCAGGCGAAGCCACCCGGAAAAATCGCGGGTTGTACGCGGGCATCTCCGCCATGTACCCCTTCAAGGCGTCGAGGACCTGGGTCTCCTTCTCAAAAACGGCGGTGAAAAACCCGGTCGAATCGTAATGGATCTTCACGCTTCCGGGCGGGACGGCCTTGAAATGGCGCGTCGCCGCGATCAGCTCCTCGGCGCTCTCCTCATCGAAGTACCCCTTGGGGCTCATGCCGCTTACGATGCCGCCGCCGCCCACCGCGATGTTGGCCTTCTTGTGGGCCAGCAGGATCGTGGGGCTGATCCCCTGGTAGCCGCCGCCGGCCGGATTTGTCCCGTAGATCCCCGCCAGGACCGGGATCCCCATCTGCTCCAGTTCCGCGTGGCGGAAAAAGCAGGTCCCCTGCCCGCGCCGGTTGGCATAGACCTTCTCCTGCTCCGGCAGTTTCACGCCCGAACAGTTCACCAGCCACACCAAGGGCAGATTCATGATCTTCGCCAGGTCCGTCACCCGCAGGTTGTTCTCCGCCT
This sequence comes from Syntrophaceae bacterium, assembly GCA_003141195.1. Classification (GTDB taxonomy): domain Bacteria; phylum Desulfobacterota; class Syntrophia; order Syntrophales; family UBA5619; genus UBA5619. The sequence goes on along the minus strand of PLLC01000073.1, from coordinate 10,133 downwards.
GCCCGGCGATCCAGGCCCCGGCGATCCATTTGTTGTTGAAGCCGATCAGCACGCACCACTTCCCGGCGATCCGCGCCAGGCCGTCCACCACCCCTGTGCTGCCCGATTCCTCGTTCTCCGGGTCAAAAATGGTATGGAGGGGGCAGAATGTCCCCGGATCAACGATGTATTCAATCCGGTCCCAGACCGTCATCTCTCCCCGTTCGTGGACCTTCTCCACCGGGATGCCCACGTTCTTGATCCGCTCGACCTCCGCATCGATCTCCTGCATGACCGATTCGGCCTGCGCCACGCTTGCCTGCATTCTTTCGAGCTGTGCCGGCCGCAGCGGCTTCCCGATATCGTCCATCTTCTCAAAATAGGGTCTCATCTATCCTGTTCCTTTCTCAACGTCCTATAGATCCTGCCATCCCTGATTCCGCAACCCCAAACAGGAGGGGACCGCCCCGGCCGCCGGCACCCTCTATCGGTTCGCCTTGCGGATCCCCAGTTTATCCTGGGCGATGATGAACTTGCAGATGTTCGCCGACCCCTCCACCATCGCGTAGGTCGGTGCATCCCGATAGTACCGTGCCACAGGGTATTCCGTCGAATAACCGTAGGCCCCCAGGATCCTCATGGCGTACTGCGAACATTTGTAGGCGAGCTCGCCGGCCAGATATTTCGCCTGGGCCACTTCCGCATTGTTCCCCAGGTTCCCCTGGTCCTTCTGCCAGGCCGCCTTGTAAACCATCAGCCGTACCGCTTCGATCTCGCAGACCATCTGGGCGATCAGGTCCTGATTCATCTGGAACTGGCCGATCGCCTGCCCGAACTGCTCCCGTTCCATCGCATACTTCGTCACCGCATCCAGACAGGCCTGGGCCAGACCGACGCCGCCCGCCGCCGCCGAAAGCCGGGTCTGGGCCAGCGACCCGAAAACGATCTTGGCGCCGTCGCCCGGATTCCCCAGGATGTTCTCCTTGGGTACCCGGGTATCCTCCAGGATGATCTCTCCGGTAGGCGAAGAGCGCGACCCCATCTTGTCCAGATCGGTCACGGTGATCCCGTTGAACTTGTCCAGCTCCAGAATGAAGGCCGAGAGGCTCTTTACCCCTCCCTCCTTCTCCGTATAGGCGTAGTAGATGTTGATCCCCCCCACCGTCGCGTTTGATATCCAGGTCTTCGTCCCGTTGAGGAGCCAGTGATCGCCCTTGTCCACCGCCGTGGATTTTATCGCCATCACATCCGATCCCGCCTGCGGCTCCGTAATCGCAAACGCCCCCAGGATTTCGGCGCTGACGAGTCTGGGGATGTATCTCTTTTTGAGCTCCTCCGTCCCATAGCGGTAGATCGTATAGGCGCACCCGATCTCCTGCATGTTCACCTGGACGCGCAGTGAACTCGACGCGCGGGCGATCTCCTCCGTGATGATCGCCGCCGCCATCCATCCCATGTTGTTCCCGCCGTACTCCTCCGGTATCACCGTACCGAACAGGCCCAGCTCCCCCATCGGCTTCACCACTTCCTCATAGGGAAAATAATGGTTCGCATCCCACTCGTCGGCAAAGGGCGCGATCTTCCCGGCTGCAAAGCTGCGCACCATATCCCGCAACATCACCAACTCTTCCGATAATCCAAAATCCATGGCACGCCTCCTTTAAATAACGGAAATCAATGGAGAAACCCCATAACGGGCAGCCACCGCATTTAATGAACGAACCACCTCCTCCTCCAAGGGGATTCCCTCTTCCATCCGCTTCTTGCTTAAGTGGAATTCAATCTCTCCCGGCATGAAGATCTGTCCCCCATCCACAGCGGGGAGACTTTTGATATTCTTGATCACCTGATCTACATTGGACTTAAAAAGCTTCATATCAATGAACCTAGATATGTCCAGCGCTGCGAAAAAATGACCGGTTTTGGCGGGTCCGCTCACATCGGTTATGTTTTTTACGCCACCGGTCAAGACGGTATTCGTGAGGATTCCACAGACAATGTCGATGATTAAAGAGAGGGCCGAACCCTTCACCCCGCCAACAGGTTCCAGACTCCCTTTCAGCGCAACCTGGGCGTTGGCCGTGGGCTTGCCGTCAATGTCCCGGGCCCAGCCCAGCGGAATAGAATGACCCGTCAGGGCGGCATACCTGATTTTTCCGCGGGCGACGACGGAGGTCGACATGTCCAGGACGATGGGGAAATGGTCGTCGGCGGGGATGGCAATGGCAATGGGGTTGGTGCCGATCAAGGGTGTTTTCGTACCATAAACGGCCATGGCCGGGGAGGAGTTGGTAAAGACACAACCCACCATGTTTGCTTGCAGGGCCATCATGGCATAGTAAGCCGCAACCCCGAAGTGATTGGAATTCTTCACCGCCACCACACCGGTGCCGTATTGTTTTGCCTTTTCGATGGCCAGCGACATGGCCTTATGACCGGCAATCTGACCAAAGGTGTTGTTCGCATTGAGAAGGGCTACCGCCTGCGCGTCCATTTCAGTTGCAATCGGCGACTGTATCTTCATCACACCGGCTTCAACCCGTTGGATGTAACTTTCGAGCCTTACGACCCCGTGGGACAGAATTCCGCGCACCTCGGCGCATAACAGCGATTCGGCAACAATGGCCGACCAATCCGGGGAGAGACCCGCCTTTGTTAAAACATCCACACAAAACTCCTCCACTTTTTGCGCAGGAAATACCTTTTCTGCTGGTGTCATCTCTTGCCTTTCTCCTCCTTCCGGGAGTGATTCTGCAGTGCCTTCCCGCAATCGTCCCTATGCCGCCGTCCGTTAACGGGAGGCGGCGGGACTCTCTGCCGGCTTGTGGGTCCGGTAATATTCGTAGCCGGCCTCCAAGGCCTTGATGTTGAGTTCCTCAAACTTCTTGGGAACACTGCTCGCTACGATCTTCTTCAGGACGTCAAAGCTCCCCGGGTTGATCAGTTCAATCGTAGCCCCCAGCATGTAGATGTTCGCCACCATCCGGTTCTTGAACTCCTTCTCCGCCTCACCCGTCGCCGGAACCGCAAAGGTTTTTTTATAAGCGGTGGGAATCTCCTTGATCAGGGTGTTGTCATAAATGACAAGGGTCTTTTCCGGATCCGCTTCGGAGAGTAGCCTTTTGCGCGCCTCTTCGGACATGAAGATCATCACATCCGGACGCGAACTCTTGGGATAGTTGATCTGCTGGTCCGAAATCACCACGTCGGTCCGGCAAGCGCCGCCCCGCGACGCCGGCCCGTAGGATTGGGCCTGAGTCACCTGCAGATCGGGAAAGTGCTCCATCATCCGGGCAATGATCACACCCATGAGGATGATCCCCTGCCCGCCAAATCCCGTAAAGATGATCTCCTTCCTCATTCTTTCTCCTTCCCTTTCTTTTTAGCAACCACCGTCAAGACCATGTCAGGGCAGTGCTGTTCGCAGAGCCCGCAGACCTTGCAGTTTTCAATCCGCGCCACATGGGGCATGAGGTAGTCCAGATCGCTCCTCTCCTGTCCCAGGTCGTACACATCACAGGGACAGATATACTTGCAGAGCATGCAGCCTTTGCAGTACCTGCGGTCGATTTCGATTCTTTCTGCACCTTTCAACGATCGCCTCCTTTGGCTTGCGCCTCTTTGACTCTCTGGTTCATCCTCGCGACTTCGGCCATGAATTCCGGTTGTTCCACCTGCAGGAAATCACCGACGGGGATGTTCCCCTGCGCCTCGATCTCCGCCCACTTGGAGGGGTCTTCCTCCTTCATGCAATGGTCCTTGAGCCACTGAAAATTGAACTGGGGGGAACCGGAGCCCAGCAGATACCTCCCGGTCTGGACCGGGCACTGGGACATGATCTCGATAAAGGAAAACCCCTTATGGTTGAGCGCCTTCTTGAAGGTTTTGATGAGCTGCTTGGGATGGGCCGTGGACCAGCGGCTGACCATCGTGGCCCCGGCCGCAATGGCGACCTTGCAGCCGTTGAGTTGCCTCTCGAGGTTCCCATAAGGGGTGGTCTGGGTCTTGGAACCTACTGCCGTGCTGGGAGCGACCTGTCCTCCGGTCATGGCGTAGATCTGGTTGTTGACCATCACGACCGTCATGTCGATGTTGCGACGGGCGGCGTGGAGCAGGTGGTTGCCGCCGATGGCCAGGCAGTCTCCGTCGCCGGTGAACGTGACGACCTTGCGGGACGGATTGGTGGCCTTGATTCCGATAGCGGCCGGGATCGCTCGGCCGTGGAGGACCTTGAGGATATCCACATGCATATACACGCCGATCCAGGCGCTGCAACCGATACCGGCCGTCAGTGCCAAATCGTCGACGCAGCCCAAATCATCGACAGCTTGCAGGAAGGCCTGCACGATCATCCCGTCGCCGCATCCGGGACAAAAAAGGAAAGGAAGAAAGTCCTTTCTGAGATATTTTTCACCAAGTGGATTCATCGTTTCTCCTCCAGAAACCGCAGAAACTCCTGAGGCTGCGGGTAAATGCCCCCGATTTTCGAGAACAATTCAATCTTGATTTCCGGCTGCCTGATAACCCTTTCAATCTCCCTCTGCAGCATGCCGAGGTTCATCTCCGCAACGACGATACGCTTGGCACCGGCCAGCGCGCGGCGGACCAGATGATCGGGGAACGGCCAGACGGTTTTTACTTCGACGGACCTGATGGCAAGCCCTTTTTCCTTGCCCATGTCGACTGCGCTCCTTGCAGCCCGGCATACGGAACCGAACGTCACAAAGGCAGTCTCGGCCTTTTCGTCACCGTAGACCTGGACTTCGGCAAACTCATCCATGTGATCCTCGATCTTGGAAACGATCCGGCGGATGTTCTCGACGGCTTCCTTGGCGTTCCCGCGATTGCCGTTAAGACTCTTCGCCTGCGAGATCACGGGAGACTTATAGCCGGTGTTGAAGGTGGGCATAAGCGGAACGCCATTTTCTTCCGGTTTGAAAATGACGAACTCTTCCATCGGGACCGTGGGGACCTTTCGTTCGACAAATGTCAACTGGTCTGCATCGGGGATGAACACTTTTTCCCGGATGTGACCGACGACCTCATCCGAAAGGATGATGACGGGGATTCGAAACCGCTCGGAGAGGTTGAAGGCCTTGATCGTATGATCGAACATCTCCTGGGCCGTGGACGGGCACAGGACGATGAGAGAATAGTCCCCGTTGGAGCCGTACCTCGCCTGGTAGAAATCCCCCTGGGCTGTCGACGTGGACTGACCCGATGCAGGCCCCCCCCTCTGCACGTTGACGATGACGCACGGTGCTTCCACTGCCACGGCCAAGCCGATTGCCTCCTGCATGAGACAGAAACCCGGACCGCTCGTGGCGGTCATCGCCTTCGTTCCGCCCCAGGAGGCCCCGACGACTGCCACCAGAGCGGCGATCTCATCCTCCATCTGCAGACAGAGGCCATCGACCAGCGGAAGCCGTCTGGACATGATCTCCAGGATCTCGGTGGCCGGCGTGATCGGATAACCGCCGTAGAAACGGCACCCCGCCAGGAGGGCCGCCTCCACACAAGCTTCGTTACCCAGCATAACTTTGATGCGACCTTTTTTCATGGCTTCCTTTCTTCCTTTTTAAAATGCTTCTGCTTCGTTAAACATCATACCTCTCGCCTATCGTCTTTGCGGCATCTCGTACTTCAACGCTCAACGACTCGATCCTTTTTGGCGTCAATCGCTCGACCGCCCCTGCCACAGTCACGGCGGCAATGGTCGCCTTAAAGGCATTGATGACCGGAGCAGTAATCCCAAAAGTGCCCTCCAACCGGTCACCCACGGTTACTGCATAACCGTGCCGTCGGATAGTCTCGAGATCTTCGATCAGCGCTTTACGGGAAAATGTCTCTCCTTTCGCAAGAAACATCTCTTCAAGTTCATCCATCCATTGCTGGCGTTCTCCGGCGGGCATCGCCGCCGCTAAGACCTTTCCCGCCCCTACGTGGAGCGGCAACCGTTGACCGATAGGCAGGGCGAACCTCAAGGGATTGATGCCCTCGACCCGTTGGACGGCGATGCGTTTGAAACCGACCCGCACGTACAGCGACGCTGTCTCTTTCGATGTCCGGGCCAACTCCTGGAGAACCGGTAATGCCACCCGCACGAGCTCATTCCCTACCACATACTCATGGGCGAGTGGAAGAACGGTCGCACCAAGGCGGTATCGGCCATGTCTCTTTTCGGCAAACCCGTATTTTTCCAAAACCAACACAATCCTCAGTACCGTTGCTTTGGAAAGCTGGCTTGCACGACCCAGTTCGGTGACGCTAATCCCGCCTCCGCCTTCTTCCAGAACGGCCAGGATATGGAGAGCACGCTCCAGCGAGCGCATCGGACTTTTTTCTCTGTCTGTAATATTGGGCATCGGCCACTTCTCCACAATAGGTCCATTATATGGAACTTCGTTCTAACGATGATAAAAATGAGCGCCACGACCAGAAAACCGTTTTTTGCCCTCCTGCCGTTCTTGACCCAGAGATACAACCCCACAGCAGGCTGCGGGGTTGTATCTCTTTATGATCGTTTCTCTTTCATCGAAGCAGGCTTCTGGGAATACCCTGATCCATCCAACTTCAGATCACGCCTTTCGGTGACCGGCCAGTTGCGGGGAATAGATCCAGACGAACCGCAGAACCTCGTCCCCGTCGTTGATGATCTTGTGAAACCCCCCGGGAGGGTTGTAAACGCACATCCCCGGCTCCACGACAAACTGCTCATCCTTGGTCACAAAGGTCCCTCTACCCGAAATGAAGAACATCACCTCTTCTTCAGTATCATGCTTGTGCTCCGGCACCATGCCGCCCGGATAGGTTTCGTTCACGCCCATGGAAAGGTTCTGCGCCCCGACCGTCTTCTCGGAAACCAGGATCCATGAAGTCCTCGGAGGATCCCGCCGCTCACCCTTTACATCCTTGATATGGACTACCTTCAACCCTGACATAACGACCTCCTTTAATGTTATTTTCTAAACAAGACCAAATGTCTTGCTTCCCGCTCTCAAGATACGATTTTCTTAACCGCCGGTAAGGATCGGAAAGAGCTCCACAACATCCTCATCATGGATCATGCAATCAATCTCATCCCTCTTTCGATTTCTGACGATGATGCCCACCTCCTCCTGGGGCACCCCCAGCCGGTCCAGCAGCGCCGTCAGCAATAGCGGCTTCTGCGCGTCAACAATCAGTTCTTTCCTGTCTCCCGCCATTCCGATCAGCGTCAGATGCAAACGAATGACCGCCATAACCTACACAATCCCCTTCAGCATCTCCTCTTCGGATAGATCGAATACCTCATTGGTGGGCGCGAGCGGCTCCAGATATACATATTCCGGAAGTTTATCATTCGCGGGGGATAAGCCAGCCCGGATGTTGAACTCCCGTTCGGTTTTCACTACGCTGATCCCCATGATCTCCCACAGTTGATCGACGCTGATGTCGGTCCCACACAGGGAATTGACCAACGTCGTCATCCTGCTGGGATCCTTGAATAACGGGGGTCGGGCAAAAATACAGAAGCCCAGGCTGTCCAGCGCACACATCTTGTATTGCAGGGATCTGGACAAGTCACCCTGCTGCCCGGTTCCCCGGGGATTCACCTCGCCGCGAGAACCGAAACAGTTGCCCGCCGTGTGATCGGCGCCCATGGGGGACATCGCGTAGGTAACGCCGTTGCCTTTAAGAGTACGGGGATCATAACCCGCGAAAGACTGTCCCTTGGCCGCGGGAATCCTTCTTGAACCCAGCACGTCGCCGGTGACCTGGACTCCATGGCCGAGAACCTTGCCGAGCACGGTGTTGTTGCGGATTTCCTTCATCAGCGCCATGCTGCCGTCGAGATCATCCCACGTGCCCATACCCATATCGATTGCGACACCGAGCACAGCGCCGGCCTCGATGGCATCCACCCCGATGTCATCGCATTCGTGGTTCAGCCTGGCCACCGGGTCGAGATTCGTAAAGCCGAGGTTGGATCCCAGCAGGGCGATGTTTTCATACTGCAGGGTGGAACAGATCTTCTTGCCGGAAGCATCGGGGTATATGTTGCTGCATTTAATCAGACACCCATCCATGCAGGAGACGCCGGCCCCCCCTTCCCCCCCCCGGCTGGTAATGGTCGCATACATGGTTTCACCGCTGAGTCCTTCCACCCCATCAATGGCTCCCTGACGGAAATTGCGGGTCGGCAGCGCACCCATGGCATTCACGGCCTTGACGATGGTGGCTGTACCGGTTTTTTGGTTGACCTGCTTGATCTTGGGATCGTTGATAAACTCAGCATGGATCATGCGAACCATTTCCATGAACTTCTGTCTGTCATGGTAGACCGGTTGCTGAAGTGTCTTGTCTACAACGACCGCCTTGACCCCCTTGCTGCCCATGACCGCACCCAGACCGCCCCGGGCGGCGAATTTCAGTTCGCCGTTCGGGTCGGACGAAGCGATTGCCGCCATTTTCAGACGGTTTTCGCCGGCCGGGCCGATGCAGAGAACGCCTATCCCCTTGCCAAACCTGGCCCGGAGTTTTTGATCGGTTTCATACGTGCCCAGTTGCTTGAGCTCATTCATCACCAGCAGGGATGACCCGTCTTTATCAATTTTAAGCACATATGCGTTGTCATCGGCCGGCTGTCCTTCGAGCACCACCGCCTTGATTCCGAACCTGCCAAGAAAAAGGCCGATGTTCCCTCCACAGTTGGCCTCTTTGATCCCATTGGTCAACGGACTTTTGGCGCCGCACGAAACCCGGCTGCCGCTGGTGACGGGAGTCCCAGCCAGCAAGCCCGGAGCAATCACCAGCTTGTTTTTTGCGCCAAATGGCTCACAGTTCGGCGGAACCTCGTCGAGAAGAATTCTGGCCGACAAGGCCCGACCGCCCAAAAGCCCGTAATCCGGATTTTCACCCGTGGTAATTTCCTTGGTGGTCATGTTTACTTTGATGATGACTGGCATCAGGCTCCCCCTAATGATTCAATTTATACAGCGTACTGATCACCCCCATTGCAGGCGAACCATTCGCTCGCCTGCATGAGGGTGATCACTTCCACCACACGTCTAAGGCGGATAAGAAATAGTGTATATATGCTTGCCGCCATTCAGCGGCCCCTTGAGCAGGTCGTCGATCTCCTTCTGGTCGCGCATCGTGACCTTGTTCGCCGGCGGCAGTTGCCCGGCCGGAAAGCGGGTCATGATGTCACCGATCAGCTTGCACATGTAATCCAGAAGAGCTTCCAGACCGGCCTTGGCCTTGTCGGCCGAGGCCAGGGTGGGATGTCCGATAACCCCCTCGGGATAGACCAGGACCTCGGTGCCGCCCAAGCCGACATGTTCATGTCCCCTGATCGGGTAATGATACACCTCGCCACCCTTGTCCACATGTCCGGGAGGCAGGAACCCTTCCGGCTTGTTGTCCACGGCGAGCTTCATGTCCATGAACTCCGGGAACAGCGCCAGCGAATAGGAGGCCTCGGCCTCATCGGCATGGGAGAAGGGCGTATCGAAGGGACCGCCGTGGGCTTTGTCCTTCATATAATCGTGAATCACGGTCCAGGTATGCAGGGAAATCAGAATGCACGGCACCTGGTACTTCTTGGCCCACTGATGCAGTGCCAGCGGAATGACCTCTTCCTGGCCGTGGCCGTTCAGGAAGACCTGTTTCCGGAACCCCATATTCCAGAGACCTGCAATGATCGCACGGAGGTTGGCCAGGAAGGTCTCTTCCGGAACAACAACCGTCCCCGGCATGCCCAGGTGATTGTAAGGGTGCGATCCGTACCAGACCGGCTCGGCGACCGTGCAGCCCATCTTGAGAGCGACCTGCTCGGCCATCCGGGTGACGAGAAACGTGTCCTCGCCCAGCGGCTGGGCCGCGCCATGGCACTCCGTGCTGCCCACGGGAACGATGATGAGATCGTTAGTCTTGAGCCGTGCATTGACTTGGGTCATGTTCATGGTCTGCAGGTATACCCCATTGGGGCTTTCCATGTGACCGCCGTCAGGCGGAAACTTCCAATTTCCCATTGCTTTCTCCTTTCACATCTTGTTCCATTCCATGGAATACAGTTCTATGGTATATAGCTATCGGACTCCTGCTTTCTTGTCAAGAAAAATTAACAGAGAAAAACACGAGAATACGTACTAACCTCCATGCCCGGCGCG
>PLLC01000089.1 GCA_003141195.1 Syntrophaceae bacterium | reverse complement strand
GTCAGCCATCATGTCTAGGAAAGAAAACTGGATTCCCCCGTATCAAGTACGGGGCAGGCTCCGTCAAGCACGGAATGACATCCAATACCCCGCTGCTTGCGGCGGGGTAGTTTATTTGAAAATTGGAGATAAATATTAAAACGTTACGCGGGTTGCTGTTCGGCGCCGGAAACCGATCATGCGGGGTGCGGTGCGGAGACTGTGAACACTTCGATAACGACCCCCTCATGCTGGAAGGGGTCTTCAAGGGAATCAATGCCTTGAGTTCCGTCCACGGGTGCAGCCGTGGGGATGCCGGTATCTGTCGCTACCACAACCGCTATCTCCTGCCCGTTCACAGTTGTCCGGATTTTCGGCGAAAATCATAGCTCAGGATCCGCTGCCGAGTAGCCCAAACGGTCTCCCTCTTTCCCGCGTTCCATCCTTTTCCGGAGATACCAGGCGATGGCGTTTACCGGCAGGCCGGGCAGACGGTCACGCACTGGAAGCAGTGGTACTCGAAGCCGATGAAGGAGGCCTGGTAGAGTTCGAGGAACCGCGGATTGAGGATCTGTTCCTTCTGGGTCTCGGGCGCCGCCCCGATGAACTTCTTCGCATAGGCGATCGCGCCGCCGATGCCGTTCGGCTGAGAGACCCGGAGGCATTTCATCACATCCGTTTTCCCCTCCTCCTCCAGGGCCTTCGCCGGGCAGGCCTCGACGCAGAGGTTGCACTGGTTGCAGAGTTCGTCCCGGACCGGCGGATCGGACTCGAGCGGCAGATTGATGAGACAGGCGGTGAAGATGATCCGCGTTCCGTAACGGGGGTGGATGACGAGGTTGTGGCGGCCAAAGACGCCGAGCCCCGCGGCGACGGCCGCGTGCCGGAGCGAAAGATCGGCGACAACGCCCATGACGGGTGCGGCCATATTCAGCGGAAAGGAGGGGGCGATCGGCGCCGCCTTCGCCCGGAACCGGTCCTCGATGAACTTAGCGAGCAGGTAATTGTTCCGGGTCCCCAGACTCATCATGGCCAGACGCGACATCATCCGGATCCGCTCGTTCTCCGATGCGAGCCCCCCCTCGAGCTCGCGGTACCCCAGGACCACCAGCGAGCGGACCCCGGGAAGCAACGTCCGGGGCTCCGGCGTCCGCGGAGAATGGTAATCCTCGATGGCGGCAAATCCCACCACATCCGCCCCAATTTCCCGACCGAAATTGCGAATAGCCTCCTTCATGATTCCCTCCTTCCGAATGTTCCGATGGTTGGTTGCGACCGAACCGCCGTTGAAAAGTCGGTAGGCCGATTATCCCGGAAATGGTTGCAAAAGGGAAGGAAAATCCGCATGAAAAAATAAAGCTTGACATTCAGTATGAATCCCCCTATAAAGGTGCCGTATCCTGACTCCAGGCGGAGTGCAGGATGAAAAGTTGGATATAGACATTTTGAAGTGCAAGGCCGGCCGTCATGTTCTCAAAAAGAGTCTTGGCGGCCATGTTGTTTTTGCCATTGTGTTCATCCGACTTGAAAAGAATTTATGAAAGGAGGATGCACAATATGTCAGAAGGTACAGTGAAGTGGTTCAATGAGCAGAAGGGCTTCGGTTTCATCGAGAAGACCGAGGGCGGCGATGTTTTTGTTCATTTCAGCGCCATCCAGGCCAGCGGTTTCAAGACGTTAGCCGAGGGCCAGCGTGTGAGTTTCGACATCGCGCAGGGCAAGAAAGGCCCGGCCGCGGAGAATGTAAAGCTCCTGTAGGATGATTTTTATCCGCAGAAAAACTTTAAAAGCCCCCCGGCGCCTGCAAATGGCGTCGGGGGGCTTTTTTATACGGCGCACCGCACTGTCGGCTTCCGGGGTTCCGCTCTCCCGTTGATCACCCCGGCGGCGGGACGATTCCTCTTGACGGGCGGCCGCCCGCAATGCTATCCAATTCTCAGTTTCTGTAACGGATTCTCCCTTTCGAGTTTCATTGCCCTTCAAGGAAGGGCTTTGAGGGAATATTTTCATACGCAATCGTCGTTCCCGGCCGCCGGCACGGATGAGAAACGGATGCGGAGAAGGTCGTTTTCACGCGGTCCATGCAAACCGGTTGCCCCGGGGAACACAAGAAACCACCGTTCAGGAGGCGCCATGAGACTGGAACACCTTTTTTCCTCCGTCACGATCAACGGCATGATCCTGAAGAACCGGGCCGTCATGCCCGCGATGGGAACCGGTTACGGAAACGCCGATAGCACGGTGAGCGACCGTCTGGTCGCCTATCTTGCCCGGCGGGCAAAAGGCGGCACCGGGTTGATCATCACGGAGGTCTGCGCCGTCGATCCGCGCGGAAAGGGATTCCCCAACGAGATCGGCGCCTGGAGCGATGCGTTCATTCCCGGTCTCTCCGGACTTACCGAGGCGATCCACCGTGAAGGCGGAAAGATTGCCCTCCAGCTCCATCACGCGGGGCGGGAGACTTTCAAGCAGGCTGCGGGTGGAACCCCGGAAGCGCCCTCCGCCATCCCCAGCGCCGTCCTCGGTCAACCCTGCGAGGAGATGAGCCTGGAGCGGATCGCCGCCGTGATCGACGCCTTCGCCCGGGCGGCTGCACGGGCCCGCAAGGCGGGTTTCGACGCGGTCGAGATTCACGGCGCCCACGGCTATCTCCTGAACCAGTTCCTCTCCCCCTTCTCCAATCAGCGGACGGACGAATACGGCGGCTCCGAAGAAAACCGATCGCGCTTTGTCCTGGCAATCATCGCCGCCGTCCGGAAGGCAGTCGGTCCCGATTTCCCCGTCATCATCCGGATTTCTGCGGACGAGCTGATCCGCGGCGGCTACGATCTCGCATTCATGCAGCGCCTCGCCCCGCTTCTGGTCGCCGCTGGCGCCGACGCCATCCACTGCTCGGTCGGCGTCTATTCCACGCCGGGCAACCTGAGCATCGCCTCGATGGACACGGAGCCCGGCTTCAACCTCTTCCGGGCGCGGGCTCTCAAAGAGGTCGTCGCCGTGCCGGTGATCGGCGTCGGCCGGATCAATGATCCCGAACTGGCTGAGAAGGCGATAGTTGCTGGCGACGCCGACCTGATCAGTTTCGGCCGCCAGCACCTGACCGACCCCGACTTCATCGCAAAGACTGAGGCCGGGAATTTCGAGGAAATCCGCCGGTGCGTCGCCTGCAACCAGGGCTGCATNNCGAAACGGCTCTGGGTGATCGGGGCGGGACCGGCGGGCCTCTCCGCCGCCCTGGCCGCCGCCGGGCGAGGGTACGCAGTTGAGATCTTCGAAAAGGAGACCGCCCCGGGCGGTCAGGTCCGGTCGGCCTGCAGGCCGCCTCACAAGACGAGTTACCTGGACTGGGTGGACTGGGCCGTCCGTCAGATGGAAAAATTCCGGGTGAAAACCCGCTATGGCCAGGAAATGACGGCAGAAATGTTGGGTGAGCAAAAACCCAACGCTGTAATCCTGGCGGCCGGCGCCTATCCGGTGACGCCGGAGCTCCCCGGTATGGACGGCCCGAACGTGGTTGACGCCCGTGATCTCCTCGTCGGAAAGGTGGCCTCCGCCGGCCCCGCGGTTGTCCTCGGCGCCGGCTATGTCGGCATGGAGACGGCGGATTTTCTGATCGCCCGGGGAATCGAAGTCGCTCTTGTCGAGATGCTTCCCTCTTTTCCCGTCGGGAAGCACACGGCCCATGGCTACTGGCTCCACAAGCGGATCAAAGAGGCGGGAGGGAGGATCATCCTCGGGGCGACGGTCACCCGGATTGAAGAGGGCGCCGTGGTCTACCGGCAGGGAGACGAAGAGAAAACGTTATCCGCCGCCCTTGTGGTCACGGCGATGGGGGCCAAGCCGGACAACGCGCTGGAAGGGGCCTTGCAGAAGCTCGCCATCCCCTACAGAATCGCCGGGGACGCCAAGAGCCCGAGACGGCTCCTGGAGGCGATCCACGAGGGCGATCGTGCCGGCCGGGAAATCTGAAGAAACCGGGCCATGGAGGTCGGAACCATGGTCGCTCCGTTTCGACGGATGAAACGGCGGTAGACGCAAAGGGAACGCCAAACCCGCTGCCGCTCCCCGGGTAGATGCACAAAGGAGTCGGACCATGATCTCCCGACGCGCTTTTTTGAAGACTCTGGCCGGGATCGCCCCGATCCTCGGCGGGGCGGGGCTGTGCCTCTCCTCCCCCCTCTGGGAGCGCCTGCTTGCGGGCGGAGACGTCGGTTGCCTCTTCGCCCTCGATCCGAAGTCCGACCTGGTCCGTCTCGCCCCCCGGGCGCGCTTCTGGACCTCCGTTCCCCTCGCCGGCGCCGACTGCCGGTCGTGCCACGCCTCCCCGGAAATCCTCAAGGGGAAACGCCAACGGCATGAGGCCGGGATCGTCAAGTGCCTTCTCTGCGCCCAAGGCTGCATCATCAGGGCCGGCGAGCGCGGCCGCTGCCGCACAAGGATGAACGTCGGCGGCGAACTGAAGAGCCTTGTCTACGGCCGCCCGATCACCATCCATATTGACCCGATCGAAAAGAAGCCCTTCTACCACTTTCTTCCCGGCGCCGCGGCCTATTCGCTCGCGACCTCCGGCTGCCCGCTGCGTTGCAAGTTCTGCCAGAACTGGGAGATCTCCCAGGCCTCCCCGGAGGATTATGAAAGCCCCCCAATCCCCCCCGACCGGATCGTCCGTTCCGCCCGGGACCGGCAGGCGCCGGTGATCGCCTTCACCTACAACGAGCCGACGGTCTTTGCGGAGTACATGATCGACATCGCCCGGGAGGCGAAGAAGCAGGGGCTCCGCCCCGTCCTGATCAGTTGCGGGATCATGAATGAGGCGCCGCTCGCGGAGCTCTGTGAGACACTCGATGCGATCAAGATCGACCTGAAGGGGTACGACGAGGCGTTCTACCGCGACGTCTGTGGCACGGAGCTGAGGCCCGTCCTGAGGAGCATCAAACAGATCGCCAAAAGCCGCGCCCATCTCGAGATCGTCAACCTCGTCGTCCCGACGCTCAACGACTCCGAGAAGATGCTCCGCAGCCTGATCGACTGGGTCCTGGGAGAAGTCGGACCCGACGTCCCCCTCCACTTCACGCGCTTCCACCCGGATTACCAGCTCCGGAACCTGTCGCCCACGCCGGTGGCGACGCTGGAGCGGGCACGGGAGACGGCGCTGGGGCGGGGGCTGCATTACGCCTATGTTGGAAACGTCCCGGACCATCCGGGGAACCATACCTACTGCCCTTCCTGCGGGAAGGCGGTCATCAAACGCACGGGATTCTTCACCGTGGAAATGCATGTAACAAACGGCCGCTGCGGCTTCTGCGGCGGAAGGATCGCCGGCGTCTGGAGTTAAGTGGAAAGGAGAGAGATCATGACCATTCTGCAATTTGGTATTCCCATCGTTGCCCTCAGCCTGGGGGTGGCCACGACCGGTATGGCCGGAAAGGACGGGGGGGGCGAGGTGCGTCCCCCCGTCGTGGCCGGGCAGTTCTATCCCGAATCGGCAACCGTTCTGAAACTTGCCGTCGAAAAATTCATGGAGGACGCGCTGCCGCCGCAGGCGAAAAAACCCCTCGCCATCGTCGTCCCCCACGCGGGGTACATCTACTCCGGCCAGATCTGCGCCGACGGCTGGAACCAGGTCCGCGGCGGGGCCTATGACGTCGTCGTCCTCCTCGGGACGAACCACACAACGCCGGATCTCCGCAAGATCGCCCTCTACCCGGGCGGCGGCTTCCGGACGCCGCTCGGAACCGCAAAGGTGGACGGGGATCTCACGGCGGCTCTCCTTGCCGCTTCGCCCGAATGCGCCCTCGACAAGGGGCCGCACGTCCGGGAACACTCGGTCGAGGTCCAGGTTCCCTTCGTCCAAGTCCTCTTTCCCCAGGCGAAGATCGTCGCCGCGATCGTCGGCGAAGCGGACGCCGCCCTCTGCACCCGCTTCGGAAACGCATTGGCCTCGGTCCTGAAGGGCCGCCGCGCCGTGATCGTCGCCAGCTCCGACCTCTCCCACTACCCGTCGGCGAAAGACGCCGAGACCGCGGACATGAAGACGCTGGAGGCCGTCGCCACACTCGATCCGGTGGCACTCCATACGGCCGTCCAAGCGCAGATGGCCCGGCGGATTCCGAACCTCTCCACCTGCGCCTGCGGCGAAGCCCCCATCATGGCCGCGATGGCCGCCGCCAAGGCGATGGGGGCGACCGGGGGAAAAATCGTGAGCTACGCCAACTCGGGGAATCTCCCCATCGGCGAGCGGGAGCGCGTCGTCGGCTACGGGGCGGTCGTCCTGGCCGCCGATCTGAAAAAGGAGACCCCCGCCGCGCGACCGGCTGCGGCAATGGCGGCGGAAGGGTCCATTGGACCCGCCGACCGGAAATACCTGCTTCGCCTCGCGCGGGAGACGATCTCCCGTTTCCTGACGATGAAGATGGTCCCCCTGCCGCGGCTTTCGAGCCCCATCCTGCGCGAACCGCGCGGGGTCTTCGTCACCCTCAAAAAGCAGGGAGACCTGCGCGGCTGCATCGGCCGGATGGTCCCGGACCGGCCGCTCGCCGAGCTCGTCGGGGCGATGGCCCTCCAATCCGCCTTCGAGGATCCTCGCTTCAGCCCCGTAACACTCCGGGAGCTGGCCGATCTGGAAATCGAGATCTCCGTGCTGACGCCGATGAAACCGGTCTCCGGCCCGAACGACATCTTCGTCGGCCGGGATGGCGTACTCCTCCAGAAGGGGGGAAAATCCGCCGTGTTTCTCCCCCAGGTCGCCCCGGAACAGGGATGGGGAAGGGATGAGATGTTGGACCACCTGAGCCAGAAGGCGGGACTTCCGTCCGGCGCCTGGAGAGACGGGGCGAGCTTCCTGACCTTCCAGGCGATCGTTTTTGGCGAAGCGGAACACCGATGATCGCCGACGTCGCCGCGCTGTTCCTGACACACCTCAGCAATACGAGGCAGCAAAGGTGGAAAATCTTGCCCCTGAATAGACAAAAGGAGAAACGAAATGAAATTTAGGAAGTGCAAACAATATTCGGTCTTTCTCGAAAACAGGGCTGGAGCACTTGCCGAGCTCTGTAATCTGATCTCTGAGCGGTCCGTCAATCTCCTGGCCATATGCGCCATCGATACGGTAGAGGAAGCGGTGCTAAGGATCGTCGCCGAGGATGAAGTGAGGACCTTGGAGGCCTTGAAAGGAGACGGGTTTCGTGTCGTTGAGACAGAGATCTTTCTTGTCGAACTTGACAATGTTCCGGGAGCGACGGGGAGAATGGCGACAGATCTGGCGAAGGCAGGGATCAACATCGACTACATCTACGCCTCAGCGCACCCCGAGGGACCTAAGGCCTACCTGGTTCTCAGGACGCATCAGATGGCAGAGACGGAGAAGGTCCTCAGAGGAGGGGAATAACGATGGAAGGCATCAATTGGAAGGCTGAGAGGCAGAGCCTCAGCGAGCTGGCGGCGAAGCGTGACGGGCGGATTCTTGTTGCCATTGGTGTGGCCAACGGCGCGGAGGCGCGGCAGCTTCATCATAGCGTTTATGAACTTTATGATCAGAATGCAGTTCCTGATTATATCGGAGGCTTCATTACCTTCGTTTCCGGGTATCTCTGTGCCGCAAGTTATGGCCTTCCAGACCTCGGCTACATCCTTCGGTCAGAGATCGTGCACCAGACCGACATCATTGAGCAGGCCACCTGGATGGCTGCCCTCGATACGGGGAAACCTGCCTTTCCGATCGGTGTGGACATCGATACCGGATATGGAAATGAGCCATCCTCAATCGTTCTGACCTGCCGCCAGGTCCATAAACAGGGTGCCCAGTACGTCCAGATAGAAGACCAGTATGCGATCAATAAGAGCTGCGGCCACATGGAAGGCCCCAGGGGAAGCGGAAAGGTTCTCATTTCTGCGGAGGAGATGATCGAACTCCGGCTCAGGCCAGCCGTCAGTTATGCTGAAAGCCAGAAAGACATGATGGTCATGGCCCGGACCGATGCCATTGCAGCCCATGGTTTCAATGAAGCGGTCCGGCGCGGCCGTCTTTACGCTGAGGCAGGAGCAAAGATCATCTTCATTGAGGCGCCGGAAGATGAGAAGCAGCTCGCCCGTGCTGCAGATGAGTTCAAGGGCTCGTCGGTCCTCTCCATTGCCAATATGATCGAGGGGAGTCCAAAGACCCCTTACAAGAGCCCGGCCGAACTTCACGGGATGGGCTTCGCCATCGCGCTCTACTGCATCGGACCCCTTCTTGCCGGCCGGGCGGCCCAGAGGCGTTACTTTGGCATTGTCGGCCGAGGCGCATCGGTCATGGCCGGCGCTGACATGCAGCCTGAGAGGTGGTTCGACGGCTTTAACGAGGTCATCGGTCGGCAGCAGACCGAATCCTGGAACAGATTTTTCCAGGGTGAAAGGTGAGTCAACCTTAACGTTTTTGAAGTTGATTTTGCCAAATTTGTCATTCACCCATGCGAAACACTATTTCTAATTATATCAATTAGTTATTAATGCAATGGCCAGTTTTAGGTAGAAGATTAACTTCTAAACCGCATCAGAGGTTCATAAGGGAATCTCTATGGACGATCACACCGCTTTGAGTCTTCTTGAGGGATTGGCTGACAAGCTCGGGATACCAATACGGTACGAGATAATCAAAGATGAGTTAACGGGTCCGGGTGGGCTGTGCCGCATAGAAGGGGAATACATTCTGATTATCCACTCAAAGGCGACTGTGAAAGAAAAGATGCAGATCATGATAGAGGCGTTAAGGCGTTTCGATCTCGGAGACATCTATGTAAGGCCGGCTCTCAGAGAATTGCTGGAAGAATATGAAAAATAACTTGCATGAGACTGGGATGTCTCCTATGAGCCGCACTGATCATTTAGCGACGGGGCATAGAAGCGCTAAACATCTGCTCCTTCCTCTGCAATCAGCCAAAAGCTGAAAATAGAGATGATCATTAGTGGCAATCATCATCTTGTGACATATCTTCCATAAATCAATAAAATCATTGACAACGGGAATGTAAGGTGATTTAGTTACTCCACTTTTCGGCTGCTTTGTAATAATTTATAAAAAGTTCACAGATTCAGTTTCCAACCTTCACAACGCATTGAGGGGCGTAGGAATGACCGAATCGAGAACGCCTTTGCCAACCGCTTATAAAGATCGTACACGCCTATCGTCTGCACCGACAGTCCGTATCATTCTTTCTTCTCAACGACCGCAAAATAAACCGAAACTTCTCGATCTCCTGCGCGAAGCACAGCGTTCCCGTCATTACAGCCGCAGGACTGAGTCTACCTATTGCAGTTGGGGGCGCCAAGGACCGCGTGACCATGCTACCAGTGGTCTATCTCGGGAACCGGCCAGATCCGGCACGCTGGACAGCCGACTTTATGAGGAGAAGATGATGAGAAAGAGAATCCATTCAAAACTGATTCACGAGGGGCAATATGTGGCCGAGGTGGATGTCGAATTGATCGAAACAGATGAGAGTTGGTCTCCGTACCTTTCGATTGAAGACGCCTACCGGCTTGATGATGTGCGCGATTCTCTACGTCGCGGCGACATTCGCGCGGCAACTCGCCAGGCTCGTGTGTTCAGTCTCACTCCGGTTACTGTCTGAAACGAGACGGCGGCGAACCAAACATCGGAGTTTACGGCTCGCAAACTCGCCGAATCTCAACGCCGGCATTAGGTCTATGGAGCGCATATGACATCGGCAACTATCAAACTCTTCCTTCCACGCGGAGACGCGAAGAGCCTACGCACTGCCGAGATCTCTAACTGGACCGGCAAGGCTGTCGCCGCGCCCCGCACCGAACTGGACGAGCTTCTTGCTCGCGAGGAACTTGACAAGGCCGGCGTCTATATCCTCATTGGCAGCGACCCTCTTACCAACGCCCCGCGCGCTTACATCGGCGAGGCGGAGGTCATTCGCGATCGACTCAAGCAACACAAGACAAAGGAGTTCTGGGTTTCGGCCATCGTCTTCGTGAGCAAGGACGAGAACCTGACCAAGGCCCATGTGAGGTATCTCGAAGGCCGCCTCCTCGTCGAAGCCGCTCAAATCAAGAGGTTTACGCTCGAACAGAATCAGGCCGGCGGCTCCAAACTTCCCGAATCAGACCGCGAGGACATGGAGGTGTTTCTGGCACGCATTCGGCAACTCCTCCCCGTCCTCGGCTCCGACATTCTCGCGCCGATCTCTCAACCCGCCGCGAAAGCTCAGCCTGGCGGCGTACTCTTCTGCCGCAACAAGGGCGCCGAGGCGCGGGGCCAGCGTACGGCGAATGGCTTCGTCGTATTCCAGGGTTCCACCGCCGTCTTGGAGGAACGCCCATCCGCCGAGATCTATCCCTACGTCGTAGCCCAGCGCAAACAACTCATCGCCGATGGCACGCTTACCGACAAGGACGGCTTCTTGGTCTTCACCAAGGATGCGGAGTTTTCCAGTCCATCTGCGGCGGCGGCTGTCATACACGGCGGGAGCGCAAACGGACTTACCGCGTGGAAAACTGAGGGTGGCAAGTCTCTCAAACAGCTCGACGAACAGGCTTAATCAGCGGCTTCTGCGGAAGGCTGACCGCCGCCGAAGAGCCATAGCGTTATACGCGATAAAAATGATGACAGAACAAATTGTCACAAAACTGAACGCTGCAATCCGGCAACTTGATTGCGCAATAACCCTTTACTTTCAGGATGGTGATCCTGTTCCAATCCACACGCTTGCTTGCGCTGCCCATCAGGTCGTCCATAATATCAATCGCCACAATAACGGCCCAGAATTGCTATTTGACAGCTTGACCCATAAAGGACGTAAAACCCAGGTATCGAAAGCGTTGCTTCATAAGCAATACAACTTTTTCAAGCATGCAGACAGTGATCCTTGCCCAAATTGCGGAATAAGGTTTGATCAAAAGCTCACCGAGATCTTTATGCTCTCAGCTATACAAGGAGTTTTATCCATATCCGGTAGCATCAACCAAAAGGAGTCAGCATTTGTTGTCTATGTGCAACTCCACAACGAGTTGTTGTTCTTCCAAGAAATTTGCCACTTGCTTGTACACGATATCTCATCTGACGTTTTGCAGGAACTGAGAAATATAAAGAAAGGTAAGTTCTTAAAGGAGTTTCTTTGTGCATGTCGATAGTTCTAAAATACAGGGACACTTCCCGTATTAATTATCATTCAGCTTTTTGGGTTGGCCTGCATCATAATACGAGAAGTGTCCCTATTGTTCCTTGCAGGTGTTCGGAGCTATTTTTGAGAAGACCAGACACATCGAGCACTACAAGATGATGATGGGGGACGCGTACCTGAAAATCGAACCACTTACGCATAAATGAACTAATTAGGTGGCCTGTCATATGTCAAACAGACCGTATTTTAAATTTACCGGGGACCAGATAAGGCATGTTTTCGACGAAAATCAGAATGACCTTGAGGTGCTTAAGCAGGTTCTTGCTGAATTGCAGCTCCGTTCAACGCCGAAAATGAAAACCTTGCGCTCCAAGGTTGAAGGAAGGATCGAAGTACTTGCCAGCAGTAGCGGCAGCCCTAAGACAGAATCTCCGCTAAAGAACAACTCACCAAAGCATGAGATCCGCCAATCTCAGACTTCGAAGCCAGAGCAGAAAAGCTTGTTTGGTGATGATAATAAACCGCATGGAGAAACAAAAAAAACCACTGGGTCTACCGCCGCTAAAACCGAGTCGGCAGATAGTTCAAGCAACAAGGAGGCAAGGGAAGAACCTCCACGCGAACCTCGCATGGGGAAAATGCGGAAGCCTGGTAAGCTGGACGGGGTTCCGGCTAAGCGGCAGTTTGACCTCAAGGATGAGGTCAAACTAGAGTTTAGGAAAGATGCCCCGTTAGTCGAGCGATACGAAGCTGGAGTCAAAGCACTTGTCGCTGAAATGCGCCGCAAAAAAACGGCTTTCAAACAAGTCGTGCTTGAGAGCGGTGTGAGGGTGCAACTGGATGGCAAAGAAAACGGATATCAGTTTCCCTACAACGAAGATGCTGAACTGTTCGAGGGTGCCGCGGTCATAGCTGTAGTCGGGGGCACCCAGTCGGAAGGCCGCATAGTGGCCTTTTTGGGCAACCAGATAGTGATCTCGCTGCAGGATGACTTTGGCCCGCGTATTGCCGCATGTATTGTGCGGATTGACAATACTGCAATGCTGGAGGCTCTTCGCAATCGTCTGGAAAAGATTGCGAAAAGTGAGATAACCAATTTCAATACCAAACTCGCTGAGTCAGTCATTTTCAATATCGGCGATGAACTCGCTCCTGCTTTCGTCCCAGCAGAGTTCGTAGACGGCCTCAATGCCTATCAGAAGGAAGCCATCGCGAAGATCCTCGCCAATGAGATATTCTATCTGTGGGGACCACCGGGAACCGGCAAGACAGTGACCCTGAGCGCTCTGTGTCAGGTCCTTATTCAGTGGAGCAAGCGGATTCTTCTTTGCTCTAATACAAACAAGGCAGTTGATCAAGTGCTCCTAAAGCTTTGTATACGATTCGGCAGGCAACACCCTGCGGTTGAGGAGGGGCAGATCATTCGAGTTGGACAGATTGTCGACAGTGAGCTAAAACAAGACTGGACAGAGCAAATCACCGTTGACGGGATTGTCGAGAGAAAATCGCGGACGCTCCTTGCTCGAAAAGAGGAACTGGAGGTACAGCTCGAACGGATTAACGCCTCTGTGGCTCGCGCCACAGAACTGATGAAGGCATTTATCGTCTTGGACGGCCTTGTTGCCGAGAGGGGGCGCGTTGCAACCACCTTTCAACAAGCCCAGACTCACCGCAATTCGGTTGTCGAGCGGAAGCGAACTTTAGAGAAGCGGTTTGAAGCCCTACAAGCAGAAAAACAGAAAGTTCAGCTGGCAGGCACCATAAAACGTGTATTTTTGCGTTCGCTTGATACCCTCGAGAAAGACATACGACTGGCAAGTGCCGATCTCGTGGTATTAGAAAAGCAAGTTGATTCCTCGGAACAGAAGCTCCGCGACCTCAAGGAACGCCTGAGTGGAATAGATACTTCTATCCATCAAGCGAAGCAGGCCGTTGCGGGTGTAGACCGAAAACAGGTTGAGCGTCAGCTTGAACAGGCTGAGGAGCAGAAACGCCCGCTCATTGAGGAAATATCCGACATCAACAAGCAGCTCGATGACATCAGAAAATCAATCATGGATCGGGCTCGCATTGTTGGAGCAACGGTTACCAAAGCATACCTTAGCCCGCAACTTTTCAGCGAATTTGACGTGGTGATAGTCGACGAAGCATCCATGGTAATGCTGCCGGCCCTCTTCAACGCGGCGGGCCTAGCGAAAGAGAAAGTTGTGATTTCAGGCAGTTGGCACCCATCGTCCAGACTGAGCAAAAGGCAATTTTCAAAGCGGGTGGTGGTGATGTGTTTCGCTCGAATGAAATTGACAAGAAAATGCTGAAGGAGGGACACTGCAAACGCGTTGCGATGCTCAAAGAGCAATACCGGATGGACGACCAGATATGCCGCTTAATCTCGTTGCGCATGTACGAGGGTAAATTACAAACAGCTACTGGTTATCCTCATGTCCCGTCTGGGGCACGTCCTCCGCAGCCATTCGACGGACCTCTCACAATCGTCGATACGTCGCCAATCTGGCCCTTTGTGAGCCGCGATCCGTTCAATTCTCGCTATAACCTCATGAACGCTTTGGCCGTGAGGAATCTGTGCCGTTTCCTGGAGTCCTGCGGCTACTTACAAAATATATCTCGAGTTGGTGTCTGTACCCCATATGCCGCACAATCTAAAGTACTCCAACGCATTCTCAAAGGGTCTAAGCTGAGCGATATGGTCGAGGCCGGTACCGTGCATCGTTACCAGGGCGATGAAAAGCACGTGATGATCATGGACATCCCCGACAGCCACGGAGAGCAACGTGCAGGTATATTCCTTGATGCCGACGACGTCGATGATGCAGGGGCGATGCTTTTCAACGTCGCCGTAAGTAGGGCCAAAGGCCATCTCATAGTATTCGCCAACCTTGCGTATCTCGACCAGAAGCTTCCTTGCTATGCGATACTCCGCGATATCTTGTCGGAGATGCAGGATCGCGGTAGTGTGGTCGATGTCCGCGATGTATTGGCAATGTATCCCATTGCTGAGGATTTGCGGCGCCTTGGGAGGCCTTTTGATTTGTCGCCGGATGTCGAGAAAACCGGGCTTTTCAATCAACATGACTTTGAACAAGTTTGCATGGCGGATCTAGATCGAGCCCAAAAGGGCATTGCCATCTTCTCCGGCTTTGTAACCGAACAGCGAGTTGCTGCTTACGAGGCGCTCTTCCGGCGAAAAAAAGCCGAGGGAGTTGCGATTCGTTGCGTGACTCGGCCACCGAAGAATAATGGCAGCATTCCTGTTGAACAAGGGAAGGCCGCCCTTGATGGGCTAGAACATATAGGTTGTGTTGTGGATACGCGAGGCGAAATCCATGAAAAAGTCGTTGTGATAGATGATGAAATCGTCTGGTTTGGCTCGTTGAACCCATTGTCCCACACCACACGCACTGATGAGGTTATGGCACGGATCGAGGGAAAGGATTTAGCTCTTCAGCTCTCTGCGTTCATGGCCCTTGACCGTGGCGTGCGACCCGATGCTGCAGAGGGAATTTCTACTAGGGCGGAAAACCCTCGGTGCCCAATTTGTGGGGCAAGAACATCATATCGTAAGGGGCCGTATGGTCCTTATTGGGACTGCGAGCTCGACACCTGTACTTGGAGGGAGAGCTTTGACAGACCACGAAGGCAAAAGGGGGCGTCTGGGAAACAAACTGGCGAGGCTCCTCACTGTGACAAATGTGGTGCTCCCATGAAACTTCGGAGTAGCAGGTATGGCGAATTTTATGGTTGTACTGCATACCCGGCGTGCAAAAACAAAATGAACGTCAATTGAATGAGTAGTGTTTCCAGTTGTAAAGTATGTCGTTATCTTCGGCAACGACACGATGACGATTGTCGAGGTTACGGTCGGAGGGAAGAAGTAATGGCGAAGACAACAGGCGGGCAGCGTTATTGAGGATCATTTTGCTGACGTCAGCAAAATGGTCGAGACCAAACAGCGCAAGCAACTCGGCACGACTGAGACGCCCGCAAAGAAGAAAAGCGAGGCCAAATAGAGGGAACGGTTCTATAAAAAACGTTAATTGCTGCCCGTTTCGTGTTAAATTAACGATGCTTTGACAAATACCCGTTAATCATGTATGGTTTTTCTATGGCAACAACGAATCCCGTAAAAAACGCTCTCAAAGACCTTAAGGCCGAATACGACCGGCTTGCCCAGGGCAAAGAATCTTTACTGACAATTATTGATGAGTCCGAGCTTCCGGAAAGCGTTTTCAATTCCAACGCCATCGAGAATTCGACGCTGACGCTCAAGGAGACGGAGCGCATTCTGCTGGAGATGGAAGTTTCCCGTCATGTATCGGTGCGGGAAGTTTTTGAAGCAAAAAATCTCGCCCGGGTGATGGAATATACCAAAAGCAAAGCGCAGGCAGCGGAACTTTCTCTGGAGATGATTCTGCTTCTGCACAAAATGCTGATCGGCAATATCAACGATGCGATTGCGGGGTGTTTCCGCACCACGGGTGAATATGTCCGTGTGGGAACCCATATTGCGCCGGCGCCGGAACGGGTCGTACCCATGATCGAGACAATTCTGCGGGAATTTGCCGCCGACCACATTAATTACTTTACCGACAAGATCGCCAAATTCCATCTTGATTTCGAAACGATCCATCCGTTTTGCGACGGCAACGGCAGAATGGGTCGGGTAATCATCAATTTCCAGCTCAGGCGCCTGGGTTTCCCCGGCATCATCATTCGGGATAAAGAGAAGCGGGTTTATTACGCCTCGTTTAATGAATATAGCAAAGCAAAAAATGCCAAAACAATGGAGAAGATGGTCACCCTCGCTCTGACGGAGTCGCTGCACAAAAGAATTACCTATCTGCGCGGCGAGAAGATAACCACGCTTGCCGATTGCGCGAAAACGGGCCGGAAATCGATCAACACCCTACTTAACGCCGCCCGCCGACAGACGATTCCGGCTTTCCGTGAAAAAGGTGTTTGGAAAATTGGAGTTTACGACCCATGAACGAAGCGGAAACCAGAGCGGAACTGATCGACCCGAAGCTGAAGGAAAGCGGTTGCCGCATTCCTGGAGGATTGCAGCGATGTGGTCTCTTTCGCGAAGAACTACCTGGCCGTCCATTTCAAGCTCGATTACGTGAACGCGGGCGGCGATATCTCCAACTACTACCCGGATTTTATGGTCAAGTTGTCGGACAAGCGGATTGTCATTGTCGAAACCAAAGGGCAGGGAGATCTGGACGTGCCGCTGAAGATGGCGCGGCTGCGGCAATGGTGCGAAGACATCAACCGGGTGCAGACAGACGTGCAGTACGACTTCGTTTACGTGGACGAAGAAAGTTTTGAAAAATACAAGCCAACTTCATTCCGGCAATTGTTGGAGGCCTTCAAGGAATACAAAGAGAAAATATAACAAGGCGCTGCACCGGTTGGCAATTCCGTTGCGCTCCATTGCCGCCGGTGAGTTTTATGTTCGGCAGGAGGATCGACATGACGGCTGAGCCGGAGGTAGTCATTCTGAAGGTGGCGCTGAAGGGCGCGAAGCGAATCTGGCGGCGAATCGCTATCCGGACCGACCAAACGCTGGACGATCTCCACAGCGCGATATTTCGCGCTTTTGATCGGTATGACGAGCACCTGTACTCCTTCTACATGTCCGCGGCCAAGGGCACAAGCAGGCGGAGACTGATGGACGCATTGTCCTACTCGATCCCCGCCTGTTTTGAGGGAAGGCGCGACCTACTCGAAACCAAGCAGTTCAACGCGGTGGAGACGAGGATTGGGGATCTGAAACTGAAGTGCGCGACGACCTTTGAGTACCTGTTCGATTTCGGTGACGAGTGGTGGCACGAGGTCACGGTTGAAGGCGTGGAGGCACTGCAAGCCAAGGTGAAGTACCCGAGAGTGATCGAGTGCAGAGGAGACTCGCCGCCCCAGTATCCCGACCCGGAAGACGAGTAGAACGGAGGCCGAACAAAGCACTGCTGCCGACCCTCGTCCCTCGGGCAGCCTTCCCTATACTATCCCGGCGTCCGGAACTGAAAGGAGATCCACCATGATATTCATGCGAATCGGACTGCCGGTTGTCGTCTTCAGCTCCCGGAAGGCGGGGCTGTCGGCGAAAGCCCGGCAGGAGGCGGGGGCGTGTTTCTCCACCCTCCAGGCGATCGTTTTTGACGAAGCGGAACACCGATGATCGCCGACGTCGCCGCGCTGTTCCTGACAGGCCTCGTCTCGCTCTTCGGGCAGATCGTTCTGCTGCGGGAGCTGAACGTCGCCTTTTACGGAATCGAGCTGATCTACCTCATCGCCCTGGCGGTCTGGATGCTCCTGACCGCTGTGGGGGCGTTCATCGGCGGCCGGCGCCCCTCCGCCGGCCGGCCAGCCGTTTTGTTTCTGTGCTTCGCCCTCTTCCTCCCCCTCGGCGTCGTCTTCCTCCGGGCGAGCCGCCTCCTCCTCGGCGGCATCCCCGGCGCCTACCTCCCCTTTCCCCGGCAGATGGCGGCGCTGGTGATCGCCCTGCTGCCCGCCGGCCTACTCTCGGGCCTCCTGTTCCGGGAGGCCGCCGGTCTCCATGCGGAACGGGGCCGGACGCTCGCCGGCGCCTACGGGATCGAAAGCGCGGGGGGCCTCGCCGGAGGTCTGCTGGCGACGCTCTGTCTCCGCTACGGCGTCCAGAACCTCCCCCTTGCCGTCGCCTGCGGCCTGATTGCCGTCGCCGCGGCCCTTTTCCTCTTCCCGGGAAAAGGAAGCCGGCCTGGCCGTGTTGTCGCTGTCGCTATGGCTGCGCTCCTGATCGCCATCCTCTATCAGGCGTCCCCCCTGGACCGGCGGATGACGGGCTGGAACCACCCGGGGCTCCTCGTGACACGGGACTCTCCCTACGGACGGATCACCGCCACGGTTCTCGCCGGACAAGTCTCCGTATTCGAGAACGATGCCCTCGCCTTCGAAAGCGGGGGAACGGAGGCGGAGCTCTTCGCCCACCTGACGGCCCTCCAGCACCCGGAGCCGCGGCGGATCCTCGTCCTCGGCGGGGGATGGGACGGAACCCTCCGCGAGCTCCTCCGGCACCGGCCAGTGCGGATCGACGCCGTCGTCCTCGACCTTGAGCCGATTGCCCTTCTCCGGCGCCATCTCCCCGCGGACATCCGGGCGTCGCTGACGGACCCCGCCGTCCGTATCACCCGGGCCGATCCGCGGCATTTCCTGAAGAACAGGGGTTTTGCCTGGGACCTGATCCTCGTCGGCATGCCGGAGCCGTCGTCGGGAGAGACGAACCGCTTCTACACGCGGGAATTCTTCGCCCAGTGCGCCGCACGTCTCCATCCCGGCGGAATCGTCGCGCTGCGTCTCCCCGCCGCCGAGAACCTCTGGACGCCGCAGATGACCCGCCGGACGGCAAGCGTTTATCATGCCCTCGCCTCCGTCTTTCCGGAGGTCCTCGTCCTGCCGGGGGAAATGACGGTGATGACCGCATCCGCCGCCCCCCTCCCCCGGTCACCGGAAATCCTGACCGACCGCCTCCGGGAACGGGGATTCCAGACCCGCCTCGTCTCGCCGCCCTACATCCGCTATCTCTTCACGAACGACCGTTTCGCCGACGTTGAGAAACGCCTGAAAGAAACGGACGTTCCGGAAAACACCGACATCCGGCCAGTCTGCTACCCCTATGCGGTGATGTCCTGGCTCTCGCGATTCTTCCCGAGTCTGTCGCTCGCGGAGCTGCCCGGTTTCGGAGCTGAAGGAAAGGGGTTCGGGAAAATCGGGTGGATTTTGGGGATCGGCTTGGCGCTCCTGTTTCTTGGAAGCCGCCTGCGGCCCGCCTGGAGGCGGTTGCTCCTGGCCGTCGTCGCCGGATTTCTCGGCATCGTATGCGAATCGGTCCTCATCCTCGCCTACCAGGCGAAGGAGGGCGTCCTCTACCAGGACATCGGCCTCCTCCTCGCGGCGTTCATGGCCGGCCTGGCCCTCGGGGCGCCGGTCTTCCGGGATCTGATCCTCGGGACGGGCGTCAAGAAAAAACGGACCCGGGGATGGGGCTGCGCCCTCCTGGCCGGTTTCAGCCTCCTTGGTTTCGCCGCGATCGGGATCGTGACCGGCGGGGCCGCCGGCGGCCTCCTCCTGACGGCGGTGCTCCTTGCCGCCGCCGGATTTCTGGTCGGCGGCCTCTTCGCCTATGCCAGCCTTCGCGGCGTTCGGGAACAGAAGAAGGTCATCGGCCCCCTCTACGCGGCGGACCTCATCGGCGGCTGCCTCGGCGCTATCCTGGGGAGCCTCGCCCTCATCCCCCTCCTCGGCCTCGCCGGAACCCTGAGGGGGATGATCCTCCTCGCCGCGCTTGCCCTTCTCCTCGTCTAATGGCCGTGGGCCGCTTTTTTCTCCTCGCCGAAGACCTCCAACTTCCCCGTCTCCTCCATCTCGCGGAGCCACTTGGCGTGTTGCTTCTTCAGCCAGGCGCGTGTCACCCAACCATGGAGCATCGCCGGAAGCGACCCGGGCGAACCGATCGTCCCCAGATAGAGGTGGACGAAGAAGAAGGCGAAGATTACCACGAAGCCGAGCGCGTGGAGCGGATACATCCACCGCACCAGCTCTACCGGGAAGTAGAAGGGGAACCACATGATGAGCCCCGTGATTACCATGATCACGCCGAAGAAGGCGACTGCCAGAAAGAAGGCCTTCTGGCCGGGATTGTATTTCCCGACCTCGGGAACCTTGTCCACGTGCCAGAGGTAGCCCCCCGCGCACATCATCCACTCGAGATCCTCCGGCATGGAAAAGATCCCCGCCTCCTTCCACCACATGCGGATGGTGAAGACGATCGCCAGGATGAAGAAGAGGCCCGAAAAGTTGTGGATGTATTTGAGCGACTTGAGGCCGCCCATCAGCGTCCCGATGAAGTTGAACGAATGGAACATCATCCCGAGCCCCGTGATGCAGAGGATCAGGCACGAGACGGCCAGACTCCAGTGGACGATTCTTTCGAAGGCGTCGGTCGCCTTGATCAATCCCTTTTTCATGTTACGCACCCCCTTCCGTCTTGTGGTTGTCGTCCTCATCCGGGGTCTTCGGCCCGTGGATGATGTAGTGCAAAAACGACGCCGCCAGGACGCCGCCCGCCGCCACAAGACTCAGCGGTTTCAGTAGATCCTTCCAGGCCATGACCGACAGCAGAACGTGGGGCTTCACCGGCAGGACGTCATACACCCCAGGCTTCTCCTGCAGGATGTAGAGCACGTGTGTCCCGTCGACAAACTTGTCCCCGTAGACCGAGGCGTCGCCGCCCAGTTCCCCGGCCCGCCTGTAGGCGAGTTTCAGCATGTCCCCCTTGTCCCCGAAGGTAAGCGCCCCCGTCGGGCAGGCCTTGACGCAGGCGGGGGGAAGATCAGCCCGGATCCGGGAGAGGCAGAGGTCGCACTTGTAGACCTTGTCCGTGACGCTGTCATAACGGGGAATCTCAAAGGGGCAGGCCGCGACGCACTCCTTGCAGCCGATGCAGCGTTCCTTGATGATCCCCACGGTCCCCAAATCGCTGTGGTAGAGGGCGCCGCTCGGACAGACCTTCACGCAGGCGGCGTTCGTGCAGTGCATGCAGCCGTCCTTCCGGAAAAGCCACTTTACCCCCTCCTTCTCCACAACCTCCTGGAACCGGATGAGGGTCCAGGTGTTGGGCTGGAGGTCGGGCGGGTTCTGATACGTGCCGGCGGCGCTTGTCTGCCTTGCGGGAAGCTGGTTCCACTGCTTGCAGGCGAGCTGGCAGCTGCGGCAGCCGGTGCACTTCGCAACGTCGATGAGTTTCACTTTCTCGGCCATGTTATTTCACCCCCTTCTTGACCACATTCACCATGAAGGCCTTGCTCTCCGGAATCATGGAGTTGGCGTCACCGATGGTCGGGGTCAGCAGGTTCGCCGAATCCCCGGTGGTGAAGACTTCCGGTTTCTTGTCGTTCGGGCCGTACTTCCGGTCGGCGGAGGTGATCCAGCCGAAATGCCAGGGGATGCCGACCTCGTGGATCAGCGTCCCGTCGATGTCGAACGGCTTGAAACGGGCCGTGACAACGGCCGTCGCTTCCAATTCGCCGCGGGCGGATTTGACGATCACCTTCTCGCCGTTGGCAATATTGCGCTCCTTCGCCAGTTCCAGGCTCATCTCCACGAACATCCCGGGCTGCATCTCGACGAGCCAGGGACACCACCGCGTCAGGACGCCGGTCTGCCAGTGCTCGCTCACCCGGTACGTGCTGCAGATGAACGGGAAACGCGGATCGCAGCTCGCGATCTCATCGAGCTCCGAACCGACCCCCTTCTTGTCGAACCGCCGGAGGACGGGGCTGTTCTTTTGGGGCGACAGCAGGTTCTTTTCCACGGGGCACTCCAGCGGTTCGTAGTGCTCGGGGATGGGACCGTCGGCCAGACCCGGGCCGAAGAGGCTCCCGACGCCGTCCGGCTTCATGATGAAGGGCGGACGGCCGGAACCGGGATTGCCCACGCCATCCGGAACATCGCCGGTCCACTTGGCGCCGTCCCACAGGATCACGGGACGCTTCGGATCCCAGGGTTTCCCGTTCATATCCACGGAGGCGCCGTTATAAATGATCCTCCGGTTGACGGGCCAGGACCAGGCCCATTCGGGATAGAGGCCGATGCCGGACGGGTCCTTCGTCCCGCGGCGCGCCGCCATGTTCACTGCGCCGTAGGAGCCACAGTAAACCCAGCAGCCCGAGGAGGTCGATCCGTCGTCCTGAAGCCAGGCGAAGGCCGGCACCGGATCGCCCTTCTTGAATTCGCGGAACTCGCCCTTCTTCGCGGGGTCCTCGACCTTCGCGTCCTCCACAAAGAACCCGTTGATCTCCTTCGCGACCGCATGGGGATCGACAAAACGGATCGTTCCGTCCGCCCGCTTGGGACCGTAATTCCAGGTCAGTTTCGTGAGCGCCTCCTTGAGGGGGCCGCCGTACTTCTCGTAGAGCTCCCTGACCTTGTAGTAGAGCTCTGTCATGATCTCCGCGTCCGGCATCGCCTCTCCCACCGGGTTGATCGCCTTGTAGCGCCACTGCATCAGCCGGCCGCTGTTGGTGATGCTCCCCTCCTTCTCCACGGAGGAGGCGCAGGGAAGCATGAAGACCTCGGTCTTGACCTTCTTCGGATCCATCCCCGGACCGCGCCAGAAGGAACCGGTCTCGTTGTCGAAGAGGTTGACATTCACCATCCAGTCCAGCTTCCCCAGGGCCTGACGCACCTTGTTCGAGTGGGCCCCGCTGCACGCCGGGTTCATTCCCCAGGCGAAGAAACCGGTGAACTTTTCCTTGTACATCTCGTCGAACAGGACCAGCCAGGAGTAGTTGGCCCCGTCGTCGCCCTTCGGCAGGTAACTGTAAGCCTCGTCCAGCGTGGCGTTCATCCCGTAGACCGACCGGAGGTAGCTCGCCGAATACTTCGGCAGGTTCTTCATCCAGTTGAGGCTGTTTGCCTCCTTGGTCTTGGTCGTGACCTTCTCGTTGTACTCCTTGAGCGTCGCAAGCGATGCCGTGGGGGTCGCGATGTACCCCGGCAGGATGTGGAACAGGAGGCCATAATCGGTCGAGCCCTGGACATTGGACTCGCCGCGGAGGGCCTGGACGCCGCCGCCGGCGATTCCCATGTTGCCAAGGAGAAGCTGGACGATGGTCATGGTGCGGATGTTCTGGGCCCCCACGGTGTGCTGGGTCCAGCCCATCGCGTAGAGGATGTTCCCCGCCTTGTCCGGCTTCCCCGTGGCGGCGTAGGTCTTGTAAACATTGAGGAGCTTGTCTTTGGGCGTCCCCGTCACCCGGGAAACGACCTCCGGGGTGTAGCGGGAGTAGTGCCTCTTGAGGAGCTGGAAGACGCAGTGGGGATTCTGGAGTGTCGCGTCCTTCTTGATCACCCCGGCGGCGTCGGTCTGGTAGGCCCAGGTCGCCTTGTCGTATTTGCCGTCCTTCAAGCCCGAGAAGATCCCCTTGTTGTCCCCCGGCAGCTTCAAGGCCGGGTTGATCAGGAAGGAGGCGTTCGTGTAGTTCAGGACATACTCCTTCTGGATCAGGTTGTTGTCGAGGATGTACTTGATCATCCCGCCCAAAAGGGCGATATCAGTTCCCGACCGGAGGGGGGCGTAGAGGTGGGCCTTCGCCGCCGACTGCGTGAACCGGGGATCCACGCAGATGAGCTTGCCACCATTTTCCATCGCCTTCGTGATCCATTTGAAGGAGATGGGGTGGTTCGAGGCGGGGTTGCACCCCATGATCAGGATGACGTCACTGTTCTGGAAATCGTTCCAGTGGTTCGTCATGGCGCCGCGTCCGAACGACTCTGCCAGAGCCGTTACACTCGCGCTGTGTCACAGCCGGGCCTGGTGTTCGATGTACACCAGACCCAACCCCCGCAGGAATTTCTGATAGAGGAAGCACTCCTCGTTGTCCATGGCGGCCGAGCCGACGGAGGCGATCCCCTCCGTCCGGTTGACGACCAGCCCCATGTCGTTCTTGAATTTGAAACTCTTGTCCCGGCTCTTCTTGACGTTCTCCGCGATCCGGTCGAGGGCCCACTCCCAAGTGACCTCCTTCCACTCCGTGGCGTAGGGCGCGCGGTAGAGGGGTTTCCCGAGGCGGTTTTTGTTGACCGCCATCTGGTAGATCGAACCGCCTTTCGTGCAGAGGGATCCGCGGTTGATGGGGCTGTCCGGATCGCCTTCCGTGTTGACGACCTTTCCGTTGCGCGTGGAGACGATGATGCTGCACCCGACGGCACAGTAGGGACAGATGGTCGTTGTTTCCTTGGTGTACCGGATCTTCAGCGGCTGCGCGTAGGCCGAAACGGGTTTGAGGCTGATGCCGAACCCGCTCGCCGCCAGCGCCACGCCGGAGATCTTCAGAAAACCTCTTCTGCTGACATCCATGACGACGTACTCCTTTCACAAGGGTTAGAGAACCATATCCAATTGTGACACTTTTTTACCCTTCTCCTTTCCAGGTACGGGAGGCGGAACCGTTTCCAGTCACACCCATCGTCCACCCTTCATGGGAAGTCTTTAGAAAAAGTGGATCGGAGGTGGATCTTCCCTGGAAACAAAGGCCGTTCCGAAGGGGAAGCAATCAATACTCCTTGGTCAGTTTGTCGAGCTCGGCCAGCGAAAAGACCGGGCCGTCCTTGCAGACATATTTTTCCCCCACATTGCAGCGGCCGCACTTCCCGATCCCGCACTTCATCCGCATCTCCAGCGAGGTGATGATGTTCTCCTTCGAAAAACCGAGATCGAAGAAGACCGGCAGCGTGAACCGGATCATGATCGGGGGGCCGCAGATCACCGTCACGGCGTTTTCGGAGCTCGGGGCGACCTCCCTGCAGACCGTCGGAACGAACCCCTCCCGGCCTTTCCAGTCCGCATCCCCCTTGTCCACCGTGACATTGAGGGAGAGATCGTCCCGCTTCGCCCACGCGGCGAGTTCATCCTTGTAGATGAGAAGCCCCGGATTCCTTGCCCCGTAGATGACGGTGATTTTGCCGAAGCGGGAACGGTTCTTCTCATCCATCATGTAGTTGATCAGCGAACGGAGCGTCGTAAAGGCAAAACCGCCGCCTACGATCACGATATTCTTGCCGGCCAGGTAGTCGATGGGCCAGGAATTCCCCAGCGGTCCCCGGACGCCCATCACGGCGCCCACCTCCATCTCATGAAGGGTCGACGTCACCACGCCCGCCTTCTGGACCGTGAACTCCAGATAACCGGGCTGGGTCGGAGAGGAGGCGATCCCGATCGGCGACTCCCCCTTTCCGAAGATCGAGAGTTCCGCAAACTGCCCCGGAAGATACCGAAAGGCCTCCTCATCCTCCTTCTTGAGAAAGGCGAAACGGAAGGTCTTGATGTCCTTTGTATCCACTTCCGTAACGATCTTGATCACTTCGACAGGGATGGGTATGTATGGATTCTGCATGTCGCTCTCCCGGGCTTATAATTTGGCGATGTCCGCGACGACCTTCCGGATATCCAGATTGACCGGGCAGGCCATCACGCATCTCCCGCAACCGACACAGGAGATCGCCCCGAAATTGTCCACATAGTACCGGAACTTGTGCATGATCCGCTGCCGCCACCTCTCCTTCTGGGAGGGACGCGGATTGTGGCCGGAGGTCTCCTTTGTGAACATTGGAAACATGCAGGAGTCCCAGTTCCGGATGCGGATTCCGTCGTTCCCCTTCACCTCGTCGCTGATGTCGAAGCAGTGGCAGGTGGGGCAAAGGTAGGTGCAGGTGCCGCAGGCGAGGCATTTCAGATGGAGCGTGTCCCAGAAGGGGTCTTCGAAGTGGGTATCCAGG
Organism: Syntrophaceae bacterium; assembly: GCA_003141195.1. GTDB lineage: Bacteria > Desulfobacterota > Syntrophia > Syntrophales > UBA5619 > UBA5619. The sequence goes on along the minus strand of PLLC01000089.1, from coordinate 10,514 downwards.
ATCGGCTTAATCTCGCGCGCCGGGATCCGGGAGGCAATCTCCCCGGCGGCCCTGGCCGCAATCTCCTCTTTCTTCTTTTCCGCCCCTTTCCCGGCCGGAGTTCCTCCGAAGGCGGAAAGGAGCGCCTCTCCCTTCGGCGTCAGAAACTCGGCCAGATACGCCTCCCCCAGATCCGTCAGCAGAAGATCCACTCCCTCGGAGGAGACCGGGTTCCCGCCGACGGAGGTGCAGAAGCAGGTCGTGTAGGGGGGATGGACACAGGCGAGGGCCACGACGGTCGTCCGCTTCCGCTTGTTGATGTAGTAGGGATCCCGGTACTTTTCCTGGTCAAAAAGCATGTCCAGAAGGGTAAAGCTCCTCGCGTCACAGGGGCGGACGCCGAACAGGAGGGTCTGCCCCCTGTCCGTCTCCTCCTCTCCTGCAAAGACCATCCCCTTCCCGGTCCGGGTGTACTTCATCATCATCTCGGTCCGGGGAAAGAGGAAATTTTTCGGCGCGTTTTTCGTATTCGCAAAATCAACGAGGGGTTTCTCACCCGCCTCCAGGACCCTGAAGAGGACCTGATCCTCCGCCTTCATCGGCGCGCAGACCCGCATCTTTCCCGCCAGTTCCCCGACGATGCCGGCCAGCGTCTCCTTCTTGATGAGCCTTTTTTCCATAATATTCCTTTTCGGTTTACATTGGGGACAGATTTCAAATCTGTCCCCATCGCCCTACAGAAGCCCCAGCCCTTGGAGCAGCGGCCGCGGATCCGTGCGGTGCAGCCTGAACCACCCCTCCGGTCCCTCCTGCCCCATCGCCAGGGCCGCCAGTTCCGTAAAGTAGAAAACGGGAAGTCCGGCGCCCCCCGACGCCCGCATGTCCAGATTGGCCGTACAGACCGGGCAGGCCGTCACCAGGCAGTTCGCCCCCGCCTCGCACGCCATCGCCATCAGTTTGTCCACCATCTTCGTTACGATCGCCGTCTTGCTGATGGTCAGGCTCCCCCCGCAGCAGTCGGTCTTGAAGGACCAGGGACGGGCCTCCGCCCCAAGCGCCGTCAGGATCCGGTCGAGGAGGACCGGATTTTCGGCATCATCGAAACGGCAAACCTCCGGCGGCCGCAGCAGCAGACAGCCGTAATAGGAGACCGGCTTGAGTCCCGCGAGTTTCTTGACAACCTTCGCGGACAGGACCTCCAAGCCGATGTCGTTTGCGATGATATCGATCGGATTCCGGACGGCCACGCTCCCCTGATAACGGCCGCCGACGATCTCCTCGACCTCCGCCTTCAGCGCCGGATCATGACAAAGATGGTGTTCCGCCGTCTTGAAGCGGTTGAAGCAGGCGGCGCAGGGAACCATCACGTCCTGCGCCTTCTTCTCCGCGGCGATGAGATCCCTCGCCGGCAGCGCGATGGAGAGCTTGAAATTGGTGTTGTGGGCGGAACTGGCGCCGCAGCAGGACCAGTCTTCGATCTCCTCGAGTTCGATCCCGAGCGCACGGCTGACCGATCGGACCGACTGGTCATACTCCTTGGCCGTGCCATGCAGCGAGCATCCCGGATAGTAAGAAACTTTCAACGCTTTCCTCCTTCAGAACGTTTCCAACGTCACGACTGCCGCGTCTTTTCGAAGATGCGCCGCACGTTCCCCATATCCTTCGTCCGCGGGGAGACCAGGGAAAGCTTTCCCTTCATGAACATGTCGATACCCATGGCCATATCGGAGAAGAGATCCCCCGATTTGAGCTTGTAATGGACCATCATCGAAGGCTCGTTGATCCGGCCGCCCATACGGATGTTGGCGAGGAACGCCTCGTGGAATTTGAGGATGTTCTTCTCCTTCGCTCCCACCCCCGTCCCGATGGCCATCTCTCTCAAGACATCCATCATCCGGGCGATATCCACCTCGTTCGGGCAGCGGGTGATGCAGGTCTCGCAGGAGACGCACAACCAGATCGTGGCGCTGTTGAGGACCGCATCCCTCCTCCCCAGCTGGATCATCTTGATGACCTGGTTTGGGTTGTGCTCCATCGCCGAGGTCATCGGACAGCCGGCCGAACACTTCCGGCAGTGGTAACAGCGCTGGATGGGAACCCCGTTGATCTTCTCGTTCACTTCTTCCAGAAAGGTCTTCATGGCGACTCCGTTTTTGACGCTTTCACGCCTCAATTTTTTTACCCGGCTCGAAGATAAAATCCTCCCCGTCGGTTTCCCGGTAGGCGCCGAGCGGGGCCGGTTCCTCCAGCGAAACCCCGGCCCGGTGACCGAACATCTCGAAAGCATCCTTGTCCAGTTTTTTCAGAAACTTCCGCAGATCCACCCCCATCGGGCAGACCGCCGTGCAGGAACCGCAGTCGACGCACCGCCCCACCATGTGGTACATCCGCATCAACTGGAAGAGCTGGGTGTCGGAAGGATCGGCCCCGATGTCGACCCAGCGGGGCTGGGATTGATCGGCGAAGCAGATCCGGCAATAGCAGGAGGGGCATACGTTTCGGCAGGCCGAGCAGCGGATGCACTTGGCCATCTCCTTCTCGAAATAGGCCCACCGCGCCTCCGGAGGGAGGTTCTCAAAGGCGGTTACCGGATCGTATTCCTTTTCGGCCTCCGCGACCGGCGCAACCTCCCCCGTACGGATGTCCGCAATGACCGGCTGATTGAAACGACAGACCAGGCAGTTGTCGGCCAAGAGATCCTTGAGGGCCGCCTGACGCTCTCCGCTAACGGTCTTCACAACAATCTTCCCCTCGTCCAGGGACCCTTCCCGGATCTCCTCGCCGCCGGCGAGGGCGGCAAGCTTCTTCCCGTCCAGATATCCGCCGCAGGGAACGCCGAGGATGATGATCTCGTCCTTCGTATACTGCTTTTCCTGCAAATGGATCACGAGCGAGCGGCTTGTGCAGCCCCGGGCAACGACGCCGACCACCTTTTTCCGCCGGGCTTCCGGTTTGACCCGTTTCTGGGCTTCATGGTGCTGGCCCAGGAGGTCGTGGACGAATTTGGCCAGATTCTGCACGCAGAAAGGATTCCAGACCAACCGGTCCGCCTCCTCTGGCGTCGTGATGAAGCAGGGGGTCGCCGTAAGCGGCAGGGTTCCCTTCTCGTACCCCACGACCACATCCACCTTCTTTTCGGCCAGGAGGCTCTTCGCCTCTTCCCGCAGCTTTTTCTCTACATTTTCCACTGTCGCTGATCCCTCATTCTGATGGACGTTCCATTAAACCCTCTTGACGAGACCTTGAATTTCTCCCGAAACTCATCAAATCGGCATTCCTGCGAATGCAGGAATCCAGTTCTTTCAAGACCTTCTGGATTCCCGCTTTCGCGGGAATGACAAAAAGGTTAAATTTTCAAAGGTCCTTTGACGAGTTTGCGGGCCGGTCCGAGCGCCCGCACGGCGTCGGTGACCCCCCGGATCACCTGGGCGAACCGGTCTCCCTCGGAGGCGGAGACCCAGGTAAACAGCGTCCGGTCCCCTTCCAGTCCGATGTAACCCAGGAAACTCTTCAGTGCGGCGAACTTCCGGCGGGCCGTCAGATTTCCTGTGATGTAGTGACACTCGCCGGGGTGACACCCGGAGACCAGCACCCCGTCCGCCCCCTCCTGCAGCGCCCTGAGGATGTAAAAGGGATTGATCCGCCCCGTACAGGGGACCCGGATGATCCTTACGTTCGGCGGATACTGGATCCGGCTGATGCCGGCGAGATCCGCCCCGGCATAGGTGCACCAGTTGCAGACGATGGCAACGATCTTCGGTTCCCATTCCTTTGCCAACTGCTTTTCCGTCATATCTCATCCTCATCCATTGACAACTTGAGAGCTCGAATCTCTCGGTATTTAATATCAGTTGTCATTCCCGCTTTCGCGGGAATGACAATGCGGGGGCATTTTCCAAGGATCTCTCTCCTCCCGCCGCCCTAAAAGAGCGCCCCGATCTGCGCCAGGACCTCCTCATTGTTGTAGCCGTTGAGATCCGCCGCGTTCATCCGGCAGGAGGCCGTGCAGACCCCGCACCCCTTGCATAGGATGGTATTGACCACGGCCGCCCCTTCCTTCTCATCCACCGCAATGGCGCTGAAGGGACAGTTAATCTCGCAGAGACCACAGGCCATACATCGTTCCTTGTTGACGTAGGCCGTCTTTCCTTCCGCCTCGATGAAGTCCTTCGCCAGGATCGTGCAGGCGCGGGAAACCGCTGCATTGGCCTGGGTGATCGACTCTTCGCTGAACTTCGGGGCGTGGGACATCCCGCACATGAAGACGCCGTCCGTGGCGAAATCGACCGGCCGCAGCTTCACGTGCGCCTCGAGGAAGAAGCCGTCCTGGTTGGTCGGCACCTTCAGCATCTTGCCGATTTCCGCGTTGCCCGGGTTGGGAACGGTCCCCACGCTGAGGGCAAGCAGATCCGCCCGGAGCTCGACGGTCTCGTTGAGAATGGGATCGAATACGGTCACGGCGATCTTGCCTCCCTCGGCCTTCACCTCGGGTTTTCGATCTTCATCGTAACGGACGAACCGGACGTCGGCCTCCCTCGCCTTTTTGTAATAATCCTCCTTGAGGCCGAAGGTACGGATGTCGCGGTAGATGACGGTGATCTCCCGGTTCGGATTGGCTTCCTTCAGCTTCAGCGCGTTCTTGATCGCCTCGGAGCAACAGTAGCGGCTGCAGTAGGGACGTTCGTCGTTCCGTGAACCGACGCACTGGATCATCACAACGCTCTTCGCCCCCAGCGCCTTGGCCTCCTTGCCGGCGATGAGCTTCTCCAGCTCCCGCTGCGTCACGACCCGGTCGGACGCGCCGCAGAGGTACTCATCCGTTTCGAGTTCGTAGGCCCCCGTGGCGACGATCACAACGCCGTGTTCAAAGAGCTCCTCGCCCGCCTTCGTTCCCACCGTCGTCTTGTAATTGCCGATGAACCCTTCCAGCTTGCGGATCTCCGCGCCGGTGAAGACGCGGATCAGAGGGCTTTTGCCGACCCGAGCGAGCAGACCGGCCAGATGGCTGCGCGTATCGACGCCTTCGAGGGTGTAGTGGAGCTTCCGGTAGTTTCCCCCGAGCTCTTCTTCTTTCTCGACGATGAAGGAGGCGAAACCCTGATCCGCCAGCGAGAGAGCCACCGTGATGCCGGCGAGTCCGCCGCCGATGATGAGGACCGCATGGTTGACGCCGAGCTGGCCCGGTTTCAGGGGCTTCAGGAATTCCGCCTTGGCAATCGCCATGCGGACGAGATCCTTCGCCTTTTCCGTCGCTTTGGCGGGTTCGTGCATATGGACCCACGAATCCTGGTCCCGGATGTTGGCCATCTCGAAGAGATAGGGGTTCAGGCCGGCCTTTTCGCAGTTCTCCTGGAAGAGCCCCTCATGGGTGCGCGGCGAGCAGGAGGCGACGACGACCCGGGAGAGCTTGTGTTCCCGGATCACCTCGCCCATCTTGACGGCCGTATCCTGGGAGCAGGTGAAGAGGTTGTCCGTGGCGAAGACCACATTGGGCAGCGTCTTGGCATATTCAACAACGCCGGGGACGTCGACGACGCCTCCGATGTTGATGCCGCAGTGACAGACGAAGACCCCCGTCCGCGGACCGATCCCCCGCAGATCGCTCTCCATCGGAAGCTCTTCCACCGTGGTCAGCGTGCCCCGGCGGGAAGCCAGCAGCCCCTCCGCGCAGGCGGCGGCACCGCTCGCCTCCATGACCGTTTCGGGAATGTCCTTGGGACCGCCGAAGGCGCCGCAGACGAAGACCCCTTCCCGGCTGGTCTGGACCGGGTTTTCCCGCAGCGTTTTACAGAAGCCGTGTTCCTCGAGCTCGATGCCCAGGTTTTTCGCAAGCATTGCCGCTTCCTTCGGCGGCGTCAGGCCGACGGAGAGGACGACCATGTCGAACTCCTCCTCGGCGAGGCGCCCGTCCTCCAGCACATACGTGACGAGCAGGTTCTTCGTCTGCTGGAGTTCCTTGATGGTCGAGGGCATGGAGCGGATGTAGCGGACGCCGTACTCCTCCTTGGCCCGGTTGACGAAGCGGTCGAAATCCTTGCCGTGGGCCCGGATGTCCATGAAGAAGATGGTCGGCTCCAGCCCCTTGGCGTGCTCCTTGCCGATGATCGCCTCCTTCGTGGCGTACATGCAGCATACCGACGAACACCAACTATTGCCGCAGGAGGTGTCGCGGGAGCCCACGCACTGGATGAAGGCGATCTTTTTCGGCTCCCCGCCGTCGGAGATCCGCTGTACATGGCCGAAGTATGGACCGGAGGCGGAGAGTATCCGCTCGAACTGGATGCTGGTGACGACGTTCTGATAGAAGCCGAAGCCGTACTCGCCCCGGAGGCGCGGATCGAAGACCTCGAAGCCCGGTGCGGCGATGATGGAGCCGACCTCGATCGTCTCCTCGGAACAGGTCATCTCATGGTCGATCGCCTTCGCGATGCAGGCATCGACGCACTGGTAGCACTCGGAGCAGATCCCGCAGGAAAGACAGCGGTTCGCCTCCCGGACGGCCTCCTCCTCGCCGAACCCGATCCCCACCTCCCGAAAGTCGTTCTTCCTCTCTTTTGCCTCCAGCAGCGGATACTCCACCCGGGGAAGCTTGGCCACCTTCGAGACATTGGCCTTGTCGGCAAGATCCTTCTTCCAGTCCTTTTCCCGGCCCGTTCGGATCTCCTGACCGCTCAGATAGCGGTCGATCGAAACGGCCGCCTCCTTCCCGGCATAGACGGCCTTGACGACCGTGGCCGGCCCGGTCACATTATCCCCGCCGGCGAATATCCCGGGAATGCTGGTCGCGAAGGTTACGGGGTCCACTTCGAAGGTGTTCCATTTGTTGACGGCGATGCCGCTCTCCTTCGGGATAAACGACAGATCCGCCGCCTGGCCGATGGCCGGCACGATGCTGTCGCAGGCGATCGTGAATTCGGAACCCTTTATCGGCACGGGGCGGCGGCGGCCGCTGGCATCGGGCTCGCCGAGCTCCATCCGGATGCACTCGACCCCCGTGACCTTCCCGTTCTCGCCGAGGATGCGGACCGGCGCCGCGAGAAATTCCATCCGGATCCCCTCTTCGAGGGCCTCTTCGATCTCCTCGGGTGAAGCGGGCATTTCGGCCCGGGAACGGCGGTAAAGGATGAAAACCTCCCGCGAACCGGTCCGAACGGCCGTCCGGACGGCATCCATCGCGACGTTGCCGCCGCCGATGACGGCGACCCGTTTGCCAAGGGAGACTTTTTCTCCCAGATTCACCCTTTTCAGATAATCGACCCCATGGACGACCCCCTGGAGCTCCTCGCCCGGGACGTCGAGTCTGCTGGAGAGAACGGTCCCGCTGCCGATGAAGAGGGCGTCATAATCCTGCCGGAGTTTTTCGAACGGGATCTCCTTGCCGATGCGGGTATTGAGGTGAATTCGGACGCCGAGCTCCTCGATGACCTTGATCTCCGCCTTCAGAACGTCCTTCGGGAGGCGGTATTCGGGGATGCCGACGGCGAGCCAGCCGCCGGCCACGGGCAGGGCCTCGAAGACGTCGATGTCGTACCCCTCGATCGCCAGATAGTACGCCGCGGTCAACCCGGCGGGACCGGCGCCGATCACGGCAACCCTCTTCCCTTTTTTCTCTTTCACCTTGGGCACAAAACGGGTTTCGTCGTTGAGATCCAGGTCGGCCACGAAGCGCTTCAGGTGCATGATGTCGATCGGTTCATCCACCTCTCCGCGCTTGCAGGCCTCCTCGCAGGGGTGGTTGCAGACCCGTCCGCAGACGATCGGAAAAGGATTATCTCTTTTAATCAGTTTCAGGGCTTCCTTGAATTTTCCCGCCGCGATCAGGGCCACGTACCCCTGGACGCTGATGTGGGTGGGACAGGCCGCCTTGCAGGGGGAGGTCCCCAGCTTGTCGATCGCAAAACCGGAGGGAATGGCCTGCGGAAAGTGGCGGTAGATGGCCTTGCGGGTATTGAGATTTTCGTTGAAATCGGAGGGAACGGAGACAGGGCAGACATTGGCGCAGTCCCCGCAGCCGGTGCACTTGTCCAGGTTTACATACCGGGGGGCCTTGGTCATCCGGACGCGGAAACGGCCCGCCTCGCCCTCGACGGCCTCCACGGTCCGCCCGGTCATGATCTCGACATTGGGATGCCGTCCGATCTCGACCAGCTTCGGGGAAAGGATGCAGGCCGAACAGTCGTTTGTGGGAAAGGTCTTGTCCAGTTGGGCCATGACGCCGCCGATGCTGATCTCCCTCTCCACGAGAAATACCTTCATCCCGGAATTGGCAAGGTCAAGTGACGCCTGGATGCCTGCAATCCCCGACCCCACCACCATGACCGCACCGACCTTATCGCTCTCTTTCAGCACCCGTTCACCCCTTTACCCGGATTCTTTAGATTGAAGTTTGAAACGAAGTTAACTCGCTGCCGAGGCTTTGCCCTCCCGGTCGGTGGCGGTACCATGAATCGGTTTTTCAGTCAAGGGCAATTATGACCGGCGGTCAGCATCCCCGATGCCGGAAATTCTTGACCTTATCCACATCTTGCCCTGACTGACGGTATTGCCGATTAACAAAGGAAAGGTACAAAAAAACAGCCTTTTCTTATGTAGCAAGGCGAGACAGTATAAAACGGTTAAGTGAAACTCCTTCCTCAGCGCAACGGATAGCCAAATCCCGGTGTTTTTCAGGAGGGATTCTCAAAGTGAGATGCCCTTTGAATTTTTTAAGCCCCAATGGCTTTGGCGCCGCTTCACCTTCTTCCTGCATCCACTTCACTGACTCCGCAACGACATATTCAATTTTCCTCAGCGCTTCCTGAATGGTATCCCCGTGGGCGGCCAGGGAAGGAAACGTTTCCAGTCACACCCATCGTCCACTCTTCATGGGAAGTCTTTAGAAAAAGTGGATCGGAGAATGATTCTTTTGGCGAGACAATTCCGTCCTCCCCAAACCGGAAGACGAAAAACGGGGAAGACGGAGAGTGATGTTTTCAAAGACCTCCAACATCGGAGTGCATATATATTTTAGGTTCATCCGGTTGATGCGTACTTTTGATTTTATAATTTGTTGACTTAAGCCTTGACTGACTTTCACCTACCAAGTAGATGGTTTTTGATTTGGGATTGGTGTGAGGATTACCATTTGAACTGTAGTGCCTAACAGTGTTTCGGAAGCCTTAGCACCTCAACATCTGCCCACACCTGCTGGGGGATGTGTGAGCACAGGTTGGCCAGCCACTCCAGGGCGGGGAAGTTTTTGCTTGTCCTGCCGTCTTTGGATGTATAGACGACCTTCCCCTCCTGATCCAGGTACTGCATCCTTTCCTGGGAGAATGACGCCCGGATGATATAGCAGGCGAGGTTCTCCATAGCCGTTTGATCGTCGGGCGAGATGCGGTTGCCGCAGAAGACGTGGAATCCGAAATGCTACCATGTTGAGAGCATGGCGATCATCTCCTTCGTGATCTTTCCCTTGTTCAGAAGTATCCTGAGCACCTTGTGTTGGAAGATGCGTTTACAAATCACAACCCTTCAAATTATGATCTCTTATGAGTACATCAAATTTAAGAACCCATACAAAACGGCGAGGAGCTTAAAAAATCAGTGAGTTTGCGCTTGCGCGGCTGCAAGTTGCACGCGCATAAAGTTCAGGCGTTCCATCGCGGCTTCGGCGATGCGAAACAATAGGAGGTAACCCAGTCGAGTGTCATGCTCGCACAATGATCGTAGCGGCGCAGCAGCAATTTTGAGGGCATGGCATGCTTTGTTTGCACGTACCGTGTGCTTGAGAATGTGCGGGGGTATCAACGCCGAGATCGCGAACGGCTCGCCGGGGTCGAGTTCGCCAATCAACAACTCCATGTTGGTTTCGGTGAGCGGGACAAAGTACAAATTTACACGCCCGTCGAGCAGCAGATATAGCGCGTCCGCCGATTCGCCTGCCTCAAAAAAGGTTGTCTCTGCTTTGCAGCGAATTTCTTGGGTGATTTGCGCGAGCGCTTTTCGCTGGCTATCATCGAACGGGGCAAAGAACGGACACCGTAGCAGCAGTTCTTGTGAGACCATAAGCCATTCCTCCTAGCTTTTTGAGTCGAGTAGACCGGTTTCTCTTGATATTACAAGGTAAGATTTGTTTATTGATAAGTCATTGCTTTTTCAAGGTGGCAGTATATGAAGAATGATCTTGTGTGTCAATTGAATTTTGACAACATTGAATTTTGACCACAAAATAGGGGTGCTGTATCGGTGATGATGGAAGGTGTGGTTGGCCGATCTTCCGGTTGAGCAATCCGATTTTGGGGTGTTTCACCTGTTACGAGGGGCTCTTTCGGCAGATTTCAGACAGCCCTCTCCTGCACGCCACGAATTCTCAAAGCGTTGTGCCTGAATATATTCATCCCAGGAATATTCAGGGTCCCGATAAAGGTGATCATTACGCATATGAAATCAAGCATTAAGAGCTTTGAATTACTCCTGAAATTCGGAAAATCGTCATTCCTGCGAAAGCAGTAATCCAGTCCTTTCACGACATTCTGGATTCCCGCGTACGCGGG
>PLLC01000055.1 GCA_003141195.1 Syntrophaceae bacterium | reverse complement strand
CTCGGTTTTCATTCCGAAAAAGCGGCAGAATTTCTTCGAAAAGTTCTTTCAGGAGGAATAGACGGGGGCCTCCCCGGCCTTAACGGCCGGGGAGGAGGGCTCTCAACCGACCATGGTCTTGAGGGCGTCGACCACCGGGGAGGTGAAGAGGGCCACGAGAACGGTATAGAGGGCGAATGAACCGATCGCCTCGCTCAGGTAAAGTCTCGGATAGCGGTTTTTCAGGGAGAGGATGATCAGGCCGCCCACGATGAGACAGCCGAGGTGGAAATAGGGAAAGCTCCCGCCACCCGCCGCCGCGTATTCCGCATAACTGAAAGAGGCCGTCGTTAGGATTACAAAAATTGTCAATAGCAGGGTCTGCATGATCTTTTTCATCTTTTTTCTCCCCTCCTTAATTTCTATTCTATGGATAGAGCGGTCCCGGGATGTTCGCCGCCGGAAGTCCGGCCCCTCCTCCGCGTTTTGCATTTTCTTTGATGAAAGTTTCATGCCATCCTGTCCCGTCCGGATAAATATTTGCAAACTATCAGAAATGATTGCAAATTACCGATCCCTGTCCCCGCCATTCCCGGATGGACCCGCTCCCGTATTGAACAAAATGTTCAGAGGAGGTCCATGAAACGTGCAACGGGAATCGGATCAGATGGCCTTGCACCAGGAGAGGCGTTTCTCCAGCCAGCGGGGTAGGCGTCCCGCTTCTCAACCAGGCCGACCCGCTCCCTCGGATCCCCTGCGGATCATCCGCTGAGCCGTTTTCCCGCGATTCCGCGAAGACGGCTGCGTATAACCCACTTTCAGTCAACTATCATGAATTAATAAGACTCGGCCTGTCTTGCCGTAACTTTCTAAAAAGAAAAAAAAGGTTGACAAGCCCTCGGGGATCATTTAGCTTCTTCAATAGGCAGTGTGCACCGTTTTCATCGGTGTGGTTGCCCATCCAGTAGGTAAAGATAAACGAATTTGGGTCAGGCGCGCAAGGCATCTCCAAAGTCAGATGGGAGGGATATCCAATGGAAAAAAAGAAGATCAGGGTGATACACTATGGTCTCGGGCCGATCGGCCTGGCCACGGCGAAGCTCGTCCTTACCAAGCCTGACATGGAGATCGTCGGGGCCGTGGATATCGCCAAGGAGATGGTGGGCAAAGATCTCGGTGAGGTCCTGGGCCAAAGCGCGCCCCTCGGGGTTCGGGTCACGGACAACGCCGAGCGCCTCTTCGCCAAGGTGCAGGCCGACGTGGTCATCCATACAGCCGGCTCCCGCCTGAAAAAGATCTTCGGACAGATCGAGGAGATCCTCCGAGGGGGGAAGAACATCGTCACCTCGGCGGAGGAGCTCCTCTTTCCCGTGCCCGAAAACACCGAGCTCGCCCGGAAGATCGACCAACTGGCCCGTGAGAAGGGCGTCACGGTCCTGGGCACCGGCGTCAATCCCGGCTTTGTTATGGACGCCCTGCCGCTCGCCCTGACCGGCGTCTGCCAGGAGGTCCGGGAGGTCCACGTGGAACGGGTAGTGGACGCCTCGACGCGGCGACACCCCTTGCAGCGGAAGATCGGTGCGGGCATGACGCCCGAGCTCTTCCGGGAGAAAATCGCCGAGAAGGCCTTGGGCCACGTGGGTCTTCGGGAATCGCTCTATCTCATCGCCGACCGCCTGCGCTTCGTTCTCGATGACATCCGCGAGACCATCGAACCGGTGATCGCCGAAAAGCCGCTGAAAACAGATTATTTCGAGCTGAAACCGGGCGACGTGGCGGGCATCAGGAACATTGGGGAGGGCTTCCGGGCGGGCAAGAAAATCGTCACGCTGGACCTGCGGATGTATATCGGGGCGGAGGATCCCCACGATTCCATCCGGATTGTCGGGACGCCCGACCTCACCCTGCGGATCGAGGGAGGCGTGGCCGGCGACCAGGCGACAGCCGCGATCTTGGTGAATTCGATCCCGGCCGTGATCGCTGCGGCCCCGGGACTGGCCAATGTCAAGGACCTGCCGGCGCCTTACTGTCACCAATAAGCGTCCAATGGTACCACCAGAATACAGGCAGGAACCCTTTAGCGGTACTCGAGGAGCAATGGTGAAGATTCCAGTTCGGCATTTCACGGGGAAGAATCAGGTCTCTTTCCCGAAGGAGCGGTGTATTTCGTGATCCATCCATAATTTCCATCAAACCGTTTTCACTTATTCGTAAGGAGGTCGGGTATGAAGAAAAAAAGACTGGTCGCATTTGTATTCATCTTTCTGGCACTAACAATGATAACCGCCATGCCTTCCTTTGCGGCGAAGAAGGAATTTTTCGCCATTGCAACGGGCGGAACGGGCGGGGTATACTACCCGCTGGGCGGCATCCTGGCCCAGGCCCTGACCGACAAGATCCCCGACATCATCGTCACCGCGCAGGCGGCTAACGCCTCCGTCTCCAACTGCAACCTGATCGGCAACCGGCAGATCGAATCGGCCTTTATCCAGAGCAATATCGCCTACGACGCATACAACGGCCTGGGCGATTTCAAGGGGAAGCCCGTCAAGAACCTGCGGATCATCGCCTCCCTGTACCCCGAGACGATCCAGATTGTGGGACGCGCCGATGCCGGCATCAAGACCGTCGCCGACATCAAGGGAAAACGCCTGATCCCCGGCGACAGGGGGAGCGGAACTGAGATCGATTGCAAGAACGTGCTGGACGGCCTGGGGCTGACCTACAAGGATTTCTCCAACGTAGACTGGCTGGGGTTCTCCGGCGCGTCCCAGCGCCTGAAGGACAAACAGGGCGACATCACCTTCATCACCGCCGGCTGGCCGACGTCCGCGATCACCGAAGTCGCGCTGACCTCGGACATCATCCTCATCCCGCTGGATGAAAAGACCATCGCCACGCTCGTGAAAAAGTACCCGTTCTACGCCAGAATCGTCATCCCGAAGGGAACGTACCGGGGGATGGACAAGGACGTCCCCACGATCACCACGATGGCCCAGTGGGCGGTGGACGCCAGTGTCCCGGATGATCTGGTCTATAAGCTGACCCATGTGCTCTGGGAAAAGGGCAAGTTCGTCCTTCGTACGAAGGACGATAACTCCGCGGACGATGCGCCGAGCGGCGCCGAGTTGATGGCCCAATTCCACGCCACCGCCAAGCAGGTCCAGCTCAAGACCGCGCTCGAGGGGGTCGGGGCGGTCCCGCTCCATCCGGGCGCGGCCAAGTACTACAAAGAAAAAGGGATGATCAAATAGTGCATCCATGCGCTTTTCGGAGTCGGCCGGGCGTCGTGAAGAGCGGTGCCCGGTCTTCATGAAAGCCGGGAAAATCGCCATCGCCGGATTGGTCGTCGCCATCCTCGGGTGCGGGTTTTATCCCCTGCATGTCCTGAAGATCGACGCCCTCCGGAAAAATGAAACGGTGTATGTGCGCGTCGTCCGGCCGGACGACCGCCTGACCATCGGCTTCATCCACTCGGTCGAACACTGCCCCGTCCGGGACTATTTTACGATCGACCGGACATACCGCCTGGTGCTCAGGGAAACGACGTTCGCCTCCTCGAACACCGGTCTTCCCTACTACTGTAGGCCGGGCGAAACCTTCGCCAATGAGGGGACGCAATTCCGAATCAGCAACCGACACATCGTCTTTTCGTCGATCGATCTGTGGGTGGACCGGAAGTATGACAACGTGCTCCTCTTTGGAAACGAAGCGGAACTGCAACTGCCATCGCTCGCGGGCGATACGCTCCTGAAGGTGAGTACCACAGAGATCACAGCGGCCCATTATCTCTTTTTGAAGGCAAAGACCCTGTTCCTATAACCGCATCAAGGAGGCACGTTATGGAGGAAGGCGCCTTGAAAGGCGATGCCGTTCCGAACGACAACGATCCGGGCTTGCTGGAGAAGATCGCCCAGTACGACCCCGAGCTGAGATTCCGCCAGTTGACCGGCATCACACTAAAGCTGGCCTTTGTCATGACGCTGGTCCTGTCCCTGTTCCACATATACACAGCGGGATTCGGCGTCCTGCAGGAATGGCGCCACCGGGCCTTCCACCTCTCCTTCGTCCTCCCCCTGGTCTTCATCTTCTATACGGGCAAGCACAAGACCGAGGGACCCAAAACGCTGGTGTACGACATCATCTACGCCCTGATCGGGGCCTCCCTTGTGGCCGTACCGCTCAAGGAGTTGCTCGGACTGGCCATCGGCTCCACGGCGCTTCTGTCCATCGGCTCGTTTCTGTTCATCCTCTATTTCAAGCGGCGGGAACTCCTCAAGGGCCGCATCTGGCACACCATCGATGCGGGCGTCTTCACCCTGATGATCCTCGCTCTGGCCGGGGGCGGTTATTGGATCTTGAGCGGCATCAACTATCGCGAGGCCTTCATCAGCCCGAACGTAGAGCTCGTCTTCTGGAGCATCTTTCTGTTCTGCATATTCTTAAGCCTCCTGGGACTTTTTGTCCTGCTGTGGGTCCAGTCCCTCTACAAGCTCTTCAAGGAAGGAACGTTCCGCTACGATCACGACAACATCCCCTATTTCGACATGTTCTTTGCGGTGGTCGCGGCCTTCATGTCGATCTACCTCTTCATCGAATTCAATGCCATCGGGGCCCGCGCCGGGTCCCCCTCCCAGGCCGACCTTCTCCTCGGCGCCTTTTCGTTCGCGCTCATCCTGGAGGGGACGCGCCGGAGCCTCGGGCCGCCACTGCCGATCATCTGCTACCTGGTTCTGATCAACGCCTACCTCGGCCCCTATTTTGTGGACATCCCGGGACTTTCGCTCTTCGCCCACCGAGGCTACTCCATCGAGCGGATCATCGAGCACATGTATCTCGGCACGGAGGGGATCTACGGCATCCCGTTGGGGGTCGTCGCCACCTTCGTCTTTCACTTCGTCCTGTTCGGGATCTTCATCTCGAAGACGGGGCTGGGGGCCTTCTTCATGGACATCGCCATGGCCATCGCCGGCTGGTCGGCCGGCGGTCCCGCAAAGGTCGCCGTCATTGCCAGCGGATTCTTCGGGTCGATCAGTGGCAGCTCCGTCGCCAACGCCGTGACGATCGGCTCCTTCACGATCCCGCTGATGAAGAAGGTCGGCTACCGGGCGCAGTTCGCCGGGGCCGTCGAGGCAGCCGCCTCGACGGGCGGGCAGCTCATGCCCCCGGTGATGGGGGCTGCCGCCTTCATCATGGCGGAGTTCCTCGGCATCCCCTACGTGAAGATCGCCCTGTGTGCGGTCCTGCCGTCGTTTCTGCACTTCTACGCCGTCGGCTGCATGGTCCACTTCGAGGCGATGAAAAACGGCCTGCACGGCCTCCCCAGGGAGACCCTCCCCAAATTCAAAACGATCTTCAAGGAAAAGGGACTCCTGATCGGACCGCTGATCATCATCATTTGGATCCTACTCTCCGGGAGCAGCCCCTTTCTGGCGGCCTTCTGGGGGATCATCTTCTCCGTCTCGATCGGCCAGATCCACAAGCGGACGACCGCCCAATTGATGACCATCATCCTGTCGACACCCTGCATCCTTTTGCACATGAACCCCATCTACGACTCGACGCTGGCCCTCGGCCTCTGGGGGGCCTTGGCCCTGTTTGGGTTCATCTGGGCCTACCGCAAATCAGACCTGAATTCCTGGATCCTCGGCGTCGCGACAAGCGGCATGATGACAGTCCTTCTCGTCCTCCGGACGGATCCCTTCCTGTGCGGCTTCTGGGCGAACCTCTCGGTCATTTTCATCGGTATGTTCTATAAGGAAAGCAAGATGCGGCTCCAGGACATCCTGGACACCCTGGAGTGGGGAACGAAAAACGCGCTGTCCATCGGGGTCGCCTGCGCCTGCGTGGGATTCATCGTCGGGGCGACGACGCTGACGGGGTTGGGGCTAAAGTTCGCGGCGGCGGTCCTGGGACTCGCCCACGGGGCCGCCTACGGCCTGATGTCCGTCCAGAACTTCGTCCACTTCCAGATGCTGACCACCAGCGACTACACGCTGTTTTTCACGCTGGTCTTCACCATGATCGCCTGCTTCATCCTGGGGATGGGAATCCCCACGACGGCCCAGTACATTATCGCGGTGATGATCGCGGCGCCGGCGCTGATGCAGTGGCACATCCATCCGCTGCTTTCGCACATGTTCGTCTTCTTCTACGCGGTCCTGGCGGACGTGACGCCCCCGGTCGCTCTGGCGGCCTTTGCCGCCGCGGGCATATCGGGGGCCGACCCCTTCAAGACGGGGTTCACGGCCTTCAATCTGTCGATGGCCAAGGTGTTCGTCCCCTTTGCGTTCATCTATTCGCCGCTTGTCCTGCTGTTGCCCCGGCTCCTCGATCCGACGGCAACCTTCGACATCACAGGTTTCGTGCTTCTGGTCATCACGCTCTTCACCGGTGTAACGGCACTGGGGTCCACGTTCATCGGCTACCTGGTGGCCAAATCGACGATTCTGGAGCGGATCGGGACGGGGATCGCCGGCCTGTGCCTGATCATCCCGGGCGAGATGTCGGACCTGGTCGGGATCCTGCTGTTCGCCGGGATCTACTTCATCCAGAAAATGAGAACAAAGCGGTTGAAAGCGGCAGCGAACACAGCCTCGGCAGGGGCATGATGGGCGGGATGATGCCGGAGCTATTCCGAGGAAAGGTCACCGAAAAGGCGATGGGCCATGTCGGCCTCCGGGAATTGCTCTGTCTCATCGCCGACCGCCTGTACTTCGTTCTCGATGACATCCACGAGACCGTCGAACCGGTGATCGCCTCGGCCCCGGGGCTGGTCACGGTCAAGGACCTGCCGGCGCCCTGGTGTCATCAGGCCTGAGCGATTGTTTCCGGCAAGATCACCCTTCGGCGGGCAGGACGACATGGAGCAGGCCGGTCATGGATAATCGGGTTTTGCCTGAACCTGGGACTGTCATGCGACCGGCGGAGGAAAGGGTGGAGCCTCCGTTGCCGGTGATGTAAACCATGCGCGGAAATCATTGATGCTGAAGATCCATTGCCCCGAATGCACGAAGAGCTTCATCTGGACCGACGACATGCCGCCCCGGGGGAAATGCTCAAACCCGAGCTGCGACGGCGGTTACGATGTCCACGGGGCCCTGCGGCGGAACCTTGCAGCGAGGAATCCCGCCGCCGCAGACCCCCTTCTCTGCCCCGCCTGCGGCGGACCGATCCCGTCCCGCTGAACCCTCTGCAGCGGTTGCGGGCGGGTCGTCGCCGGCGCCCAATCCTTCCGGAAACGGCACCTGCTGTTCCTGACCGCCATCGCGCTTCTGTTTCTGTCCCTCATCATTCGCATCTGGATTCGCTTCTAAATCGCAGCCGCGAATCTTTCTGACCGTTTGTTGAAGATCCGATGCCCTGACTGCGGACAAGCATCGACAACGCACCCCATATTTTGTGGCCTGTATTCCATTGACACACAAAATCCTTCTTCGTATACTCCCGCCGCGAAAAAGGAAGTTCTTATCCATTAAAATGGTACATTCCAATAGATAAGCCACTGGGAAGGAGGCCCTCCATGTACTCAGATCTGAAGGGAAAAACAGCGATTGTCACCGGTTCCGGCAAAAAGACCGGCATTGGTTATGGCATAGCCGACAGGCTGGCCTCTTGCGGTTGCCATGTCATCATTGCCGACCTGGGAAAGACGCCGCCCCCCGAAGAACCCTTGAAGACGGCAACGGGCGAAGAAATGGATATCATCGCCGCCGAACTGGCGCAGACTTACGGTGTCAGGACACTCGCCGTGACTGTCGATCTTACGGACAACCTGGCCATCGGCGGCATGATGGAGAAAATCAAAGAATATTTCGATCACATTGATGTTCTTTGTAACAATGCCGGCGCCTCCTTCGGTGTCCCGAATATGGTCCTGAGTTATGATGAAGCAGCCTGGATCAGGACCGTGGAGGTGAATCTTTTTTCCGTCTTTCGCATGTCGCGGGCCGTCATTCCCATGATGATGGGTAAGCCCGCAGCCATTATCAACACGGCGTCCCGGGCCGGCAAGGTTCCCCCCATCTTCAATAGCGCCTATGCCGTGGCCAAGGCCGGGGTGATCATGCTGACCAAGACCATGGCCAAAGAACTGGGCGGCGCCGGCATCCGTGTCAATGCCATCTGTCCGGGACAGATCGGAACGGACCTGGAGAAGTGGCGCTTCGGCCTGGAAGCAGCCTTTTTCAACACGACCGTCGAAGAGCGGGAACAGGAGATGTGTAAGACGATTCCCCTGGGGTATATCGGTCTGCCCCGCGATGCGGCCGACCTGGTCGCCTTCCTGGCTTCCGAGGCGTCGAGATATATTACGGGACAGGCGATCAACCTCGACGGCGGCCAGTGCATGGAACTTTAAATATACAGAGGTAATTGCAAAAGTACCAATAAATCCCCTCCCCCCTGGCGGGGGAGGGTTAGGGTGGGGGGGAGGTTTCCATGAAATCAGCATGTTGCAGTTTCACCCACCCCCTAACCCCCTCCCGTCAAGGGAGGGGGAACATATTTGGAAGAGTTTTGCAATTACCTCTACAGTCTTAACAAAGGAGACCCGATCTATGGATAAAATCATTGGCGGTAGACTCGCGGCGGAAGCCCTGATCGAACGGGACGTAGACTACATCTTTTCTCTCAGCGGCGGACACATCACACCCATTTATCAATTTCTGGAAAACTCAAAAATTACCATCTTCGATACGCGGCATGAACAGGCGGCTGTATTCATGGCCGAGGCCTGGGCGAGGATGACGAGAAAACCGGCGGTCGCCATGGTCACCGCCGGACCGGGCTTCACCAACGCCCTCTCGGGCATCGCCAGCGCCAGGCTGTCCAACACCCCGGTGATCCTCATTGCCGGTTGTGTGGGGCTGGAAAGCGTGGAAAAGCTCGATCTTCAGGATATGACCCAGCTTCCCGTGATTGCGCCCATGGTCAAGAAGGCTTTCGTCTGCCAGGTTGCGGAGAGAATTCCCGAATATATCGATATGGCCTTCCGGGCGGCCATGAGCGGCCGGCCCGGTCCGGTCTATCTGGAGCTTCCCTGTGACCTTCTGAATGCCACGATCGACCCGGCCAAGGTCAAGAAGATGCATACAAGATTGGAATCCAAGCCCGTTGACCGGAAAAACACACCGAAAATCGTTGACCTCCTCAAGGCAGCGAAAAATCCCGTCGTCATCGCCGGCAGCGGCGCCTGGTATGCCGACGCCGGAGAGGAACTCATCGCGTTTGTTGAAAAAACAGGAATTCCGACCTTTACGGCGGGTGCGGGACGGGGCGTCATTCCCGACACCCACCCCCTCTGTTTCGAATCGTCCCTGGCGATACGCCCAGGTGCGGCCATGATGGCCCTTCTCAGTACCGATCTGGTCCTTTTTCTCGGCGACAGTCTAAGTCTCTTTTATATCTTTGGAGAAATCTTCCCGGCAAGTGCTAAGTTCGTTCAGGTCGATATCCTACCGGATGAGATCGGACGGAACCGCACCGTCGATCTGGGCATCGTCAGTGACATCAAGTCCTTCCTTGCAGAATTGAATGGTATCCTGGAGGAAAAGGCCATCGGCGCCACCCTCCGGGAACAGTTCCAGCCTTGGGTGGAGACCCTTCGCAGCGCCGAAAAAGATAGCAAGGATCAGGCCAAATCCATGTGGGAATGCAGCACCCTGCCCATTCATCCCATGCGGCTGGCCAAGGAAGTCAACGATTTTATGAATTGCGAAGATGACATCATTGTCGCCGACGGCGGGGATACCTCCACCTGGATGGGTATGACCAGGACGGTCCGCAAGGGCGGAACCTATCTGGATTACGGCCTTTACGGATGCCTTGCGGTGGGACTTCCCTATGCCATCGCGGCAAAGCTGAAGAATCCGGATCAACGCGTTCTCGCCATCATGGGTGATGGCTCTACCGGTTTTAATTTTATGGAATACCATACCGCCATCCGTAAGAAAATCCCGATTGTGGTGGTCATCAGCAATGATCAGGCCTGG
Source organism: Syntrophaceae bacterium (assembly GCA_003141195.1). Classification (GTDB taxonomy): domain Bacteria; phylum Desulfobacterota; class Syntrophia; order Syntrophales; family UBA5619; genus UBA5619. The sequence continues at coordinate 1,692 of PLLC01000055.1, read as the reverse complement.
GGCATGATCATGCACAGCCAGCAACTGCGCCTGGGGCACCATATCCCGGAAGGAACGGAACTGGGCTGGGTGGATTACCATAAGATGGTCGAGATCCTCGGCGGTTTCGGAATCTGCGTGGAGAAACCGGAGGATATCCGGCCGGCACTGGAGGCGGCCTTTGCTTCCGGAAGGACGGCCTGCGTAAATGTCAAGGTCGATCCCTCGGTGATCAGCCCAGGCAGCGTGGCCCTCGCCAATCTTGGCGGATACAAGAGCAGTTGAGGGATCGATTTTTTACATCGCCGCTTAAGGTGTGTTTGCCAAGCGAACTTTTTGAATGAGCTAAGGAGATCCCATGAATGACGTGGCTGCACCCAAGGAATACAAGCTGTCCAAGGGTAGCTCCTATTATATCTTCACCCTCCTGTTTCTGCTGTATTTCTTCGATTATGTAGATCGGATGGTCGTGACATCCCTTTTCCCCTTCATTCAAAAGGAATGGGGGCTTACGGACATCCAGTCCGGCATGCTCGTGTCGGTGGTCTACTGGTCCATCGTCGCCTTCGTCTTTCCCGTCTCGATCCTCGTGGACCGCTGGAGCCGGAAAAAGATCATCGGCATCATGGCCCTTCTCTGGACGGCCGCTACGGCAGCCTGCGCCTTCACCAAGAGCTTTCCCCAGTTGCTTATGGCCCGCTCCGGCATCGGCATCGGGGAGGCCGGGTATGCCCCCGCCGGCACGGCCATGCTCTCGGGTCTGTTTCCCCCGGAAAAACGTTCCCGCATGCTGGGTCTCTGGAATATCTCTATTCCCCTCGGTATCGCCGTCGGCATCGGTGTCGGCGGCTTCGTGGCCCAACATTGGGGATGGCGGCATGCCTTCGGCCTGGTGGCCCTTCCCGGGGCGCTCGTCGCCATCCTTTTTTTCTTCGTCAAGGATTATAAGACGGTGGAGCTGGTTAAAACGGTGGATTCCTGCGATACCGGCGAGAGCCGGGTCAAGATGAGCAAGATGGATATCTTTCGCGCGTTCCTCCATGTTCCCTCCCTGATTCTGACCAATCTCGGGTTTATCGGGTGCATCTTTGCCAACAATGCCATCATCACCTGGCTTCCCACCTATTTTCACCGCGTGGAAGGCATCCCCATAAGCCAGGCGGGCATGAAAACGGGTCTGCTCATGTTATTGGCCATCATCGGCCTCCCCTTGGGGGGATGGTTGGCCGATATGTGGTTCAAGAAGCGGGTGAGCGCACGACTTCTATTTCCTGCGATTACGACAGCCCTGAATGCCATCATACTGTTTGCCGCATTTTCCTTCCTTGAGGGAAAGGCACAGTACATGATGCTTCTGCTTATGGGGGTCGTGGCCAGCGCGTTTTCCCCGGCGGCCATCACCGTCACCCAGGAGGTTATCCACCCCGGACTTCGGGCTATCTCTTACTCCATCTGCGTCGTCGTTCAGAATCTCTTCGGGGCGGCCATGGCTCCGATCGTGATCGGGGCGATTTCCGATGCCCATGACATCAAGGTGGCTATGTCTATCCTGCCCGTTTTCCTTCTGATCTCGGCCCTGCTGTTTTTTGCCGGGTCATTCTTTTACGAAAAAGATCTGATCAAGGTGGAAAAGATTACCCTAGAATGCGAGGATTGACGAAAGCGGATTGACCAGGGAGCAAACATGGCATAATAAACTACCCCGCCGCAAGC